>PKZI01000141.1 GCA_003133005.1 Acidimicrobiaceae bacterium
AAGCAAACCGACAGCAGCGCCATGAAACCCTACCGACTTATGAAGAAGATGCTTCGCGGCGATCTGGCGAATGTCGCCTTTGACGACTTGATCAGGCTCTTGCTTGCACTCGGATTTCGAGAGATACAAGGACGGGGAAGTCATCGTAAATTTGTTAGAGAAGATATCCCAGGTTTGGTAAACCTCCAGCCAGAACGAGGAGACGCCAAGTTATATCAAATACGGCAGATTGCAGATCTGATTCGCCGGTACAATCTGAAGTTAGAGGAGGAATAGTGGCTGCAAATTATCCGATTGAAGTCCTTTGGAGCGATGAGGACAAGGTTTGGATTGCGACTGCGCCTGACCTGCTATTTTGTCGCGCGCATGGCTCGACGCCCCACCAAGCGGTCGAAGAGATTGAAATTGCTATCGAGGCTTGGCTTGAAGCCGCGAAAGCCGAAGGGTGGGAAGTTCCGTTGCCCTCTACAAAACCAGTCACCGCTTGAAATAGCAGGCCTCGCGTCCTCGCAGAAATTTATGCACTTTCGTGGTCTGACGATACCAGGGCCAGCAAGGTACGAAAGCGGTTGGATAAAGGGCTGAAACTATTCAGATTGGATTCGCTCTTGAATCTCAATCAGCTCGGGAAGCGCTTCGCGATCTCTTTCTAGATTGGCGACTTCGCGCTTCACAACGCAATCGGCGTCTTCGGTCAGTCGCGAAGCGCCTAGAAAACTAGCTGCCGATCCACCGACAACGACAAACTCAACCCCGTATTTCGAGAGTGTCTCGAGTAGTCGATGGAGATCAACTGGCGGGACATTAAGCGGAGGGGTCACTTACAGCGGCTTCCGTCATCGGTTCAACCTCTAACTCGTGAAGCCAAGCCAAGACCTTTTCTTTGGAATCCAGTCGGCGTCCATCGAGAAGTGTCGTTACGTCATCTTCCGATGGGGAGCTAGCGATTCGCATGCGATCCGCCCATTCATCAATCGATTGCGCTTGATTCAATGGCATCGTCATATTCTACGGGCAAGAGGAGCCCTTTTGTCGATTCCTTTGGCCTCCATCCGCAGTCACTTAACGAAGCATTGCTGAATCGAAGTGTTCGAAATAATCGAGAGGAAGGTTTTATTTATGCGCATGTGACTCCTTCAACAAGGCACGCTCGCCGTAGCTACCTCGCCGGGATCGCTGACGAGGCGTGACGAGCCGGTATTAAACGTCATCGGATGGGCTTGACGCCGCCTTTCGACACCTCGTGAGCAGCACGTTCAGCAACGGTGATTTCTGTCGAAGGGCTGAAGTTTGGCTAGCGCCGGGCGTCGTTCGCGACTTTAAGGAGTTCGCTCATCTCGCAGAACTCTGATTCGTAAATGTGGGCAGATTTGACGATGAAGGTGAGGTGCCCAATTTCTGTGGCGAGTGCCGTCGCAACGTGTTCTTGTAAATACGCGAGTTCGACGAGATTGGCAAAGCCCTTCGTTCCGAAGTCGATGCTGTGCGCGTACACAACAAGACAGAGCCCTTCGCCTAGAATGAAGAAATCGAGCAAGCTCACGCACGGTATATAGGTGGTGTCGGTGAGTGGTTGGAACGTGGTGATCGTGGCGCTGCGTGACGACGGATCACTCTTCAATCGTTCAATGACCCATTCGATCTGGTTGATGCCTTGGTGATCGTAGTCATAGAGCCGGGTCGCGTAACTCTCCGCGCCACCAAGTGCAGCGACTCGCGTGAAGTCGGTGAAATTCGCGTGCATCCACTCCAAACGAGTTGGATCCGCGAATCGTTGAATCAAGGAATCGCCACTGCTCGGATCGCTGACGAGCAAGATTGGCATGATGAGTTCGCGAATAACCAATCCGTCGTATTTTCCGGAGTGACCCTCATTGAGAATTTTCTCCGCCAGGTCGAGCCACGCTTCACCAATCGTGCGTGTCGAAATGTCATTCGTTGCGCCTACGCGTTCTGAGGACGGCGATAGTGGGGCGTCTTTCATGTTTCGAGTGTAAATCTTTAAATCACCACAACGTCGAGATGATTTTTGAGTCGCAGGAGATCGTTGGGATCCGAACTAATCACCTTGGCGCCAGTTTCGCGAGCGGCCGCGACTACTGAAGCGTCGATGACGTCGGTCGTTCCTGCCACACCGCAGAGTTGACCCGCTGCACGGGCGCGACTGTCGTCGAGGTTGATAACTTCGCAAATTGGGGATCCGAGAAGGCGGGCGAGTCTGGCTTGTCGTCTGCCGTCCCTCCATGCTTCAGCGACTACTCCGGCAGGGATCAAAAGTGAATCTTTGTGGTAAAGAGCTCGGGCGACGATTGCAACGACTTTTCGGTCATTACGCTCAAATGCAATGAGGGCCCCGGTGTCGAGTACCGCGGAGGTCATCGCCCGAGGGCCTGGTCGGCGGCTTTACTTTCCGAAACCGTGAGAGGACCACCTGACTCGATCAACATCTCGTCGAGTAGAGATGCGAGTTCGTCGAGCTTCGCCTTTTCTTTAAGGGCGAGAGCGACGTAAGCGCTGACACTCGAAGCACGACCTTCCTCGACGGCACGGTGCGCCTGTTCTACGAGTTCTGGTGGAAGGCTTACCGCGATCTTCGAAGTGGTCATACCGTTAATCATACCAAAGATAAAGAGCAAATATGTAGCGAAATGAGTCGGTCAATGGGTATTGATCAGGGATTTTAATTTAGGTTTTTGCGAGTCGAAGTTGAACACTTCAATATCGCGCCTGAATTGGCCTGTGCCAGACGCTCAGGCCTTGTGGTGCGGCTCTCGTTGCTTTTCCGCGCCACTTAGATGGGTGTGCTGGAAGTTATCGGGATACTTGAGTCCGAAAGTGAGCATCCGGTCCATCCCGATATGTCCGAGCCA
>PKZI01000063.1 GCA_003133005.1 Acidimicrobiaceae bacterium
GATCGCCATCGCCCTGGCCTGTGCCCCCCGGCTGGTCATGGCGGACGAACCCACCACCGGTCTCGACGTCACCGTCCAGGCCCAGATCCTGGACCTGCTGGCCGATCTCCAGCGCGAGCGCCACATGGCCGTCATCCTCGTCACCCATGACCTGGGCGTCGTCGCCAGCCGCGCCGACGACATCATCGTGATGTACGCCGGACGGGTCGTCGAGCGGGCCCCCACCCGGACCCTGTTCCACGACACCAAGATGCCCTACACCCGGGCCCTCATGGACTCCATCCCGCGGCTGGCCGACCCGAGCGGCGTCCGCCTCGACGCCATTGCCGGACGACCCCCGGACCTCATCAATCCCGCGCCGGGCTGCCGTTTCGCCCCCCGCTGCCCCTACGCCCAGGACAAGTGCCGCGAGTCCGAGCCTCCGCTGCGGACCGTAGGCTCCCCCGACCACCTGTTCGCCTGCTGGTTCCCGCTCGTCGACGGCGAGTCGACGGCGCCGGCCGTACCCGTGACCCTGTCGGGACCGCCGAACGGTGACGCCGGATCCATCACCGAGGGGGACGCATGACAGACACCACGCCCGTCGACACGATCGCCCACCAGTCCGGCGACGTGGTGCTCGACGTCAGGGACCTGGTCGTGGAGTTCAAGAGCGGTCGGCGGCGGGTCCAGGCCGTGTCCGGCGTCACCTTCCAGGTCCGCCGGGGTGAGACGCTCGGGTTGGTGGGTGAGTCGGGTTGCGGCAAGTCCACCACCGGACGCACCCTGATCCAGGTCCAGCCGGCCACGTCGGGCGAGGTCGTCTACCAGGGCCAGGACCTCAACGAGCTGAAGGGCAAGGAGCTGCGCCAGCTCCGGACCAAGATCCAGATGATCTTCCAGGACCCGATCAGCTCGCTCAATCCGCGGCGGCGCATCAAGGACATCGTCGCCGAACCACTCGACTGTTGGAAGACCGTCGTGGGCCTCAAGCGTGACGAGTTGATTAGCGACTTGTTGGTCAAGGTGGGCATCGACCCCCAGGTCTACGGCAATCGCTACGCGCGACAGTTCTCGGGTGGTCAGTGTCAGCGGATCTCGATCGCGCGCTCACTCGCCATGCGTCCGAAATTGTTGATTTGTGACGAGATGGTCTCGGCACTGGACGTCTCGGTCCAAGCGCAGATCCTTAACCTGCTTGAAGACCTCAAGAAGGAATACGGACTCACCCTGCTCTTCATCGCGCACGACCTCGCGGTCGTAAAGAACGTGAGCGACCGGGTAGCGGTGATGTACCTCGGCAAGATTTGTGAGATAGGGCCTTCGACCGCACTGTACGACGCGCCGCGACACCCCTATACGAAGTTCCTCCTCGGTGCGGCGCTCGAGGCCGACCCGGATTCGCCCGTGCACGGTGACGTACTCGCGGGTGAACCGCCAAGCCCCATGAATCCGCCGAGCGGTTGTCGCTTTCGTACTCGTTGCCCCTACGCCACACAAAAGTGCGCCGACGAGGAACCGCAACTTCTCGAAATCGAACCTGGACACCGCGTGGCGTGCCACTACCCCTTGGAAGTCAAGACCACAAAACCGCGTCGACGACGCGTGTCGCCCGCAACGACCGAGTAATTACTACTCGGCCACGGGCAGCTCGACTGCGTCGTCGGTTGGCGCGTCCACTGTCTCTGCAGCGCTGTCGCTACCTTCGGTCGGCTTCGTGCCGACTTCGGTGGCGTACTCCGCCCACGCAGCCTGCGCTTCGGTCTCGGGGGTGAACTCGCCGTACTCGATGCCGCCGATGTAGTTACCTTCGGTGTCGTAGGCGTGACTACCGAACGCTTCGCGGTATTCCTCGCTCACTTCGCCGCCCTCGGCCGCCTGCTTGATCGACAAGCTGATGCGACGACGCGCCGTGTCAAGTTCGATGATCTTGACCCAGAGTTCTTCGCCGGCGCTCACGACCTGGTCGGGCGACTCAACGTGGTGCGCCGCCATCTCAGAGATGTGCACGAGACCCTCGATGCCTTCGCCCACTTGGACGAACGCGCCGAAAGGCACCATCTTGGTGACGCGACCGTAGACCAACTGGTCGACCGAGTGACTGTCGGCGAACACCTGCCAGGGGTCGGACTGGGTGGCCTTGAGCGACAACGAGATGCGTTCCTTGGAGAAGTCGACGTCAAGGACCTCGACGTCCACTTCGTCACCCACGGTGACGACCTGGCTCGGGTGGTCAATGTGCTTCCAACTGAGTTCCGAGACGTGAATGAGTCCGTCCATGCCGCCGAGGTCGACGAACGCGCCGAAGTTGACGACCGACGAGATGACGCCGTGGCGTCGCTCGCCCGGCTTCAAGTTGTTGAGGAAATCCCCGCGCTGTTCTTTCTGCGTCTCTTCGAGCCACGCGCGACGCGACAACACGACGTTGTTGCGATTGCGGTCGAGTTCGATGATCTTGGCCTCGACCGTCTTGCCAATGTAGGGCTGGAGTTCTCGCACGCGGCGTAGTTCGACGAGTGACGCAGGAAGGAATCCACGAAGTCCAATGTCCACGATGAGGCCACCCTTGACCACTTCGATGACGACACCCTTGACGACTTCGTCACGGTTCTTCAACTCTTCGATGTTGCTCCACGCCTTTTCGTACTGGGCGCGCTTCTTCGAAAGTACGAGGCGTCCTTCCTTGTCCTCTTTTTGCAGGACGAGGCATTCAACGCGCTCTCCCAGCGAGACGATCTCTGAGGGGTCGACGTCGTTGCGGATCGAGAGTTCTCTCGAGGGGATCACGCCCTCGGACTTGAAACCAATATCGAGCAGGACTTCGTCGTGATCGATCTTGACGACCGTACCGGTGACGAGGTCGCCGTCTTCGAACTCGAGGACACTGTCGCCGACCAGGGTGGCGAGGTCGGTACCGACCATGTCGTCTTCNNTTCTGGGTCGCCGGTGCAAACCCAGGTTTCCACCTTACCATTCAGCCTTTTAGCCTTTGGCCGCTGCCCAGTTCTCCCCCCACGAGAGCGAGATCTCGAGCGGCACGCTGAGGTGCGCCGCGTTGGTGAGCGCGTCGCGGATGATCTCCGCCACACGGTCCTTCTCCTCGGGAGGCGCTTCGACGATCACTTCGTCGTGCACCTGCAAAATGAGCCTTGCCCCGAGTTTGGCAGCGCTCAACTCGTGGTCGAGGCGCACCAGGGATGACTTGAAGATGTCCGCACCCAGTCCCTGAATGCCGGCGTTCATTGCTTGACGCTCGGCGGCCTGTCGCTGGGGACCAACGGCGGTCGCCAGGTCGGGAAACGGACGAATGCGACCGAACTCGGTGCGCGAATAGCCCTTGTTGCGAATGTCCTTGATGGTGGCGTCCATATAGGCACGCAACGAGGGGAACCCACTGAAGTACTTGTCCATGATCTCTTTGGCCGCGCTCACGCTCACGCCGAGTCGCTGGCTTAGACCGTAGGCCTCCATGCCGTAGGCGAGTCCGTAAGAGACCGCCTTGGCTTGTTCACGCTGCTCGTGGGTCACGTCTTTGGGCGCGACCCCAAAGACCGACCCGGCGATAGTACGGTGCACGTCCTCGTTCGCCCCGAACGCACTCAGCAGTCCCGAGTCCTGGCTGAGGTGCGCGAGGATTCGAAGTTCGATCTGGTTGTAGTCAGCGACGCAGAGCAACCAACCGGGACTCGGCACGAAGGCGTAGCGAAGACGTCGACCCTCCTTGGAACGCACAGGAATGTTATGCAGATTCGGATTCTCCGACGAGAGCCGTCCCGTTCGCGCGACGGTCTGGCGAAACTCGGCGTGAATTTTTCCGTCAGAACCCACCGCGTCAATCAGGGGCGCCCCGTAAGTACTGCGAAGCTTCTCAACCTCGCGATAACGAAGGATGAGCGGCACGATTTTGTGCTCACTCGCGATTGCTTCGAGGCTCGCGGCGTCGGTCGAGTAACCCGACTTGATTTTCTTCTGCGGTGTGAGTCCCAGTTCTTCGAACAAGACGGTTTGGAGTTGTTGAGGTGAGTTGACCTTGAACTCGTGTCCGGCGACCTTTTGGATCTCGGCGTCGAGACTGGTCGCCTCTTTCGCAAACTCCTCGTTGATGGTGCGCAACATCGCCACGTCCACGCAGATGCCCCGCGCCTCCATACGCGCAAGCACCGCGACCAACGGCAGTTCGACGCTCTCGTACACGAAAGTCAGTTCCCAGCGGACAATCTCGGCGCGCAACGTGTCGCGGAGACGCGCGATCAGCGAGACGTCGCGCAATAACGTGTCGTCACTGGACGTCTCGTCAAAGAGCGACGGGGCGTGTGGCGCAATGCGCTCACCAAGAAATCGTTCAACCACGTCGGCGAGGTCGTACTGACCACTCGTGGCGTCAACCAGGAACGCCATGATCGACGTGTCGTCCGCCGGAACGGGCAATTCCACTCCCGACTCGCTCGCGCGGCGGTAGAGCTCTTTGAGATTGTGACCAATGAGCGAGGTACCTTGCGCGATTGCNNACACGGTCTAGTCGAAACGCGAGCACGTAAGTGCCATCGGGCTTTACGACGTCCTTGAGTGCCGCCGCGCGCTTCACCGAAGGGGCGGCCTTCGCCGACGACTTGGATTCTTTGGGCGTGAGCGAGGTCGCACTCGAGGTGTCCGCCGGCCCGAGGAGCCCGTCACGCATGATCTTCTCGAAGCGCGTGCGCATCGAGTTCATCTC
>PKZI01000027.1 GCA_003133005.1 Acidimicrobiaceae bacterium
AGTCATTTCTCCAAGACTTTGAAATACCGTATTTCCGGTCGCCCCTACTTGTGGGGGAATTCTGGCTCTGGAATGGTCGGCCGCCCTGCCTGGTCCCACGAAATGGTGTTGGATTGCGGCAATATGGCACCGATAGTCTTCGCCTATGACTGACTTCCCGTTTCGGCTGCGACCAATCGATCCGGCGGTCGCGAACGATTTACGCGCGAACGCCACGGTGATCCAAGTCGCCGATGAGAAGCCCGGCTTCCCGTGTCGCCAGTGTCTACGCGACGCCGAAATAGGCGAGGAACTCGTCCTTGTTTCCTACGATCCCTTCACGAAGGATTCTCCCTATCGAGGGCGAGGCCCCATCTTTCTGCACCGAGTGCCGTGTGAACCGTGGCACGACGACGCAAAGATCCCTCAGCAACAACTCGGACGACGACTGTCGTTTCGTGCGTTCTCATCCGACGAGATGATGATCGAGGCCGAGGTCGTCGAGGGTCCCGCGTTCCAAGCCATCGCGTCGAAAATGTTGCTCGATGAGCGAGTCGAGTTCATCAACGTCCACAACGCGAGTCCTGGATGCTGGGCGCTTCGCGTCGANNGACAATGGTACGTTCATCACAGTTCTAAGGAGTTCGAATGACGTCTCGTACGAAGTCGCCCCTAGGGGCACCGTGTTGGGCTGATCTTTGGACCAGTGACGTCCAAGGTGCGAGGAAGTTCTACTCAGAGCTTTTCGGTTGGGAGGCGAACGAACCAAGTCCCGAGTTCGGTGGTTACTTCATGTTCACGAGGAATGGAATACCCGTCGCCGGTGGTATGGGTGACATGGGCGACATGAAGGCGAACGACACCTGGAAAATCTATCTCGATACCGACGACATCAATCGCACGGTCGATGCGGCACAGCACCACGGTGCCCAGGTCCTTTCCCCCGCGACGCCCGTCGCTGACTTGGGCACGCAGTTCGTCTTCGCGGACCCGAACGGCGCGAATCTCGGAGCATGGGAGGCGGGAACCTTCCCTGGTTTTACCGTTATGAACGAGCACGGCACGCCGAGCTGGTTTGAACTTATGACCCACGATTTCAACAAGGCGGTCAATTTTTATCGCGACGTGTTTCACTGGGACACATCGTCGATCAGCGACACGAATGAATTCCGCTACACCGTCATGCGTGATCCCTCCGGTGAAGGCGAGCTCGCGGGCGTCATGGACGCGTCACACTTTCGTAGTGACGACGAGGCGGATGCATGGTCCGTGTACTGGCATTCCGATGACACCGACGCGACGGTGGCGAAGGCCCTGTTACTTGGCGGGTCCCTCGTCATGGAACCCCGCGACACTCCCTACGGCCGTCTCGCTGCGCTGCGCGATTTCACCGGTGCGCGTTTCAACGTGCGGGCGACGTCCTAGATCGTTCAAAGCAAGCGACCGGCATCTAGCAACTCCCCGGAGGTCCGGGCACGCCGGGACCATACTCGAAGTCGTAGATTTGACCCTTGGTGCCCGTCGCGGTGTACTGGCCAAGATGAATGAAGTACCACGATCCACGCCACGAGATCATCGAGAGAACACCGACCGACGCGACGGTCGAACCCCAGTGAAAGACGAACCGTACGCCTGGTAGATGCCAATAACCGATCTTGTTGAAACACGCGTTGGCGGGGATCCATTGCGCGTCTCGGGGGCTCGTCACCACACGCAACAGCACGGGCGTTCCGTTGGACAGAAGAAAGTAGTGGTAGGCGCCAACGTCGAGATTGAAGAGGTAGACGAGCCTATTGACGTAATCGTCAGCCGGATACGCAATCGACTTCAACTTCTCGTAGGCCAGTTCCGGGAACATCATGGCGTCCGCGCGACGAGGATTATTGCTCACGATGTCGGTCCATAACCTGCTCATCAGACGAAACAGTTCGCTGCCCGGCGCGGTCCCGAGGGGCGGTTCGACAGGCGTTTGAGGGAGCGACTCAGGATTGATAGTCGTAGTGGTCGATCGTTTGATGGTTTGGAGCGTCGTCGTGACACTGAAGGTCGTCGTGCTCGAGAAAATCGTGGACGAATCGAACAATGATGACGTCGTGGTAGTCGACTGCGCAAATGACGAGTCGATGGGCATCATTGCCAGAATGCCCACCAAGAAGCTGATTGCGGTCCGGCGTATCCAATGCACCGCACCGACCTTAACGTCGACGAACGCAGTCGACCTATTGCTCGATCTACTCCGAAGTGTCTTCGCCTCGCCCGGCGCCGTGTAACTTTCAATCAAGCACCGTGATCGTCCCTAAATTGATTTGGGCACCAGGAGGAGGATCATGTTTCCTCGGTCGTACTTTGAATTCATGGTCGCATCCACCAGTGCGGCAGCCGCGTTAATTGGTTTGCTTTTCGTTGCGATATCCATGCGAGCGGAACTCATCTTCGGTCCTGGCGCGCTGCCTCGAACGCGTACTCTCGCATCGAGTAGTTTCACGGGCTTGGTGAACGCGTTCGTGCTCGCACTTCTCGCGGTGATCCCTCATTCAAATCTCGGCTTCCCCACAATTCTGATGGCCGTGGTGAGCCTCTATCGCAGCGTCCAACGCCACCAACGCGCAGAGGAAGTTCAGAATTACTTGCTTCTCTTAAGTTGTGGAGCGTATCTCTTTGAACTTGTCGTAGGCGCAATTCTTGTCGTCCAATCCCACAACACGTTTTGCCTTCAAAGCATTTGCTATTTAATCTTCACGTCATTCGTGATTTCGCTCTCTCGAGCGTGGAAATTGATCGCGAGTGAAGTCCCCGAGAAGGCGACTCCTTAAAAGGTCACTCTCGATGGCAAAGTACTTCGAGTCACCACTTCAGAAAAAGTTGGGTATCGCTGACGGCGATAATGTCGCCCTCTTGCACGCACCAGGCGACTTCGACATCGCCCTGCTTGGTAACGTCACGCTACGTCGAAGTGCGACTGGCTCAACGAAGGTGACGATTGCATTTTTTGGCTTAGCGTCGCGACTTGAGCGCCAAGCGAAGAGCCTTTCGCAACGCATCGAAAAAAGTGCGGCACTCTGGATCGCGTGGCCGAAGACGAACTCCGGTGTCTCCAGCGACATAACCGATCATCTCGTGCGCGAGTTGCTCTTGCCGTTCGGGCTCGTCGACAACAAGGTCTGCGCAATTGACGACACGTGGACAGCCCTTCGATTCGTCTGGCGAAAGGAAAATCGCTAACCGCAACGGTCATTGCCCACTCTGCGGTCGACCTCATTCGAATAGAAAGTCTTCTTCACAGAGGGAATGACGCCGTCATTGATCGCGTCGACTTCGATAATCCTAGATAACTCACATGCAGAAGCTCTTCTGTCGTTCGCAGAAGTGAATAGTGAGTAAACGACTGGATGACTTTTAAGCCTTTGGGAACGCTGGGTGCAACAAACAATGTGGG
>PKZI01000174.1 GCA_003133005.1 Acidimicrobiaceae bacterium
TGAGACCCGCGTTGTTCGCGTAAACCGCGAGGTTCTCCAAACTCGCCGCCACCGCCGCCACCGCGAGGTCACCCTTCAGGCCAGCCGGGGGAAACGCCGCTGACGTTAGCGATGAGTGCGGTGACGGCTTTTGGGACGTCGCCGCTCCCGCGAGCACTGGGCCCAAGCCCACGCTTAACAACGCGCCCCCCGCGACGGCGCCACTGGCGCCTAGGAGAAAGGTGCGTCGACTCGTAGAGTGGGGCGAGCGCGCAACTTCGAGATTGTCGATCATGTTCGACACGCCCTCCCACATCGAGGGCATTCCCACGTCGTAGTGAAGTTCGTCGAGCTCATTGGTCATCGCCACGAGTTCACTCTCAGTTCCTACGAATCCCTGCTTTTCGGTGTTGTTCTTTTTCACTTCACGGCTCCTTGGCTGGCTGGTGCTGCACTGTTGGTCTTGTAGAACGCATTGGGGAATCCGACGCTGCCGGCGGCGGCGGGCAGTGAAGCCGCGGTGCCGGGAGCAAGGGAGATGAGCTGCGGTGCGCCGGCCTTGAGCAAGGCCTGTACCGCGAGCAAGACCGCGACGTGCTGCGCCTCGACGCCCATGATGCTCGCGAAGAGCCCCTTGTTCGACGACGACTTCACGAGGACGGTGTCCTTGACGTAGGTCTCGGCGGCGATGTTCTCGAGCTCGAGCGCGAGTCCGACGACGCCGAGTGTTCCTTGGGCCGCGCTCGCGCCCGAAAGACTGGCGACGGCCTTATTGACGACGGGAACGAAGGCGGGGTCGGGCTTGGTCTGGCTCTTGCCGCCCAGTGCTCGCGCGGCGGCGTTGAACGCGTCGGCGTGTTGGGCGTGCTGGTTCATGGTGACGCGCGCGAACTTGTTCACCACCGCGTTCGCGGACGAGCTACCGATGTAGGGCAGCGTTAGCGCCGTCTTGTACGTGGCGACCGCGAGGTTCTCGATCGACGCGGCGGTCTGGAGTATTTGGATGTCCTGGGAACTCGCGGCCGATGCGGCGGACGCGAGCACGCCGACGAGCGTGAGACCTCCGGCGGCGGCGAGCAGTGGTGCGCCCGCCAAACTTGAGAAGACACTTTCTTTGTGTCCCTCGTGGAAGTTGACGCTCTCACGTACGTCTGGCGATTCAGCCTCGTGGTGAACTTCAACGAGTTCGTTGAGCGTGTCACGAGTCGAGCGCAGTGCGTCCGCT
The DNA here is from genome assembly GCA_003133005.1 of Acidimicrobiaceae bacterium. Lineage (GTDB taxonomy): Bacteria > Actinomycetota > Acidimicrobiia > Acidimicrobiales > RAAP-2 > RAAP-2. The sequence continues at coordinate 1,205 of PKZI01000174.1, forward strand.
TGTAGGTCTTGGGATTCGTCGAGCAACTCATTGAGCGCTCTCGGATCTACATTCATGGTGTCCTCCTTGAGTGGTTCTGTCTCTATTCGGTGTGTCTTGATAGTCGGATGAGAAATTTCGAAAATTTTCGAATCCTTTGATCACCACGGGTGGGAGGAACGGGCCTGAACCCTTAGTACAATTGGAAAATACCTACAGGGACATCCGAATATGGCGCTGGCAACGAATAGATAAATGTGCAGGACATCAGCGAAGCCAGTGACGCCCAGTTAGTCACGTCGATAGGTCGTTACAGTGAGGTGGCGCTCGCCGAGGTGTATCGACGACACGGCGGCGCGGTCTACGGACTCGCGCGACGCGTCCTTAATAATTCCGCCGAGGCTGAGGATGTCACCCAGGAGGTGTTTCTTCGTCTCTGGAATCAGCCTGATCGTTTCGATCCCTTGAGGGGCACGTTGCGTTCCTTTCTCCTTGCGCAATCGCATGCTCGTGCGGTTGACGCAATCCGTTCACTCAACGCGCGCCGAGCTCGCGAAATGAAAGACGCCGTGAAAGTTGCCCGCGGTTCGTACGACATGCAGCACGAAGTGTGGGATCTTTCACTCGCGGATAAAGTGACCCGAGCACTGGAGGAACTACCCGAAGAGGAACGCCGCGTCATCCAACTGGCGTATTTCGAGGGTTATACCTACGTGAAGGTGGCCGAAATCCTCAATCAGCCTGAAGGGACCGTGAAGAGTCGAATTCGTACCGGCATGCGTAGGATGCGAAGTGTCCTCAACGAAGCCGGTGTGCAGGGGGCAGAGACATGAATCACCTAGAAGCCAATGAACTACTGGCCGCGCTTTCACTCGATGCCGTCGATGAACGAGAGCGTGAAGAAATTGAAGCGCACGTGAGCGAATGTCCGAAGTGCCGAAGCGAACTCGATGGCTACATGGACGTCGCGACAGCGTTGGGCAATTCAGTGGAACCAATACCCGAGGGGCTCTGGAACAGCATCAGTTCGCACATCTACGACGCGGACGATGGTTCAGAGCCTTCGCCCTCGATTGTGACAGGAATTGTGCCCATCGAAGTGGCGGCCTTTCGACGCCGTCGGGCTCGAATTTCAACGAAGCCCTTGCTTGCGACGATGGGGACCGTGGCGGCGGCGATCATCGTGGTTCTCGCGGTAAGTCTTTCGGACGCCTCGAGTCACGTGTCGAACCTCCAGCGCCAATTGGCGAGTAGCAATTACATCGTCACTGCGGCGCTGTCGACTCCGGGTCACACTTTGGTCGATCTTGAGAGCTCGTCCAAGCAAGACGTGGCGCAGTTCGTGTTGTTACCGGACGGACGCGGCTATCTCGTCAGTTCGGAACTTCCCGCGTTGTCGTCGGATCGGACGTATCAGTTGTGGGGACTGATTAATGGCACGCCGATTTCCATTGGTCTCATGGGTGCGAATCCGTCGAAGGTGACCTTCACGGTCTCAGGCGCGAAGCCGTCGGTACTTGGCGTCACCGTTGAGCCGTCGGGTGGTTCGCCGACACCGACCAACGCCATGGTCGCTTCGGGCACATTCGCGGACTAACGATCCTGCGGCCCTGATAACTACGTCGCGATCGTTAGTTCGCTGTGCGTCCGTCGAGAAATATGACGATCGACGCGAGAAGCAGAACGACGAGGGCGGCGATCTCGAGCACGAAGGCCGACTTCGCGTACGGCGCGAGCCACGAGTCCTGGAAACCGAAGAGCCCCTGTGTCACCGACAGGAGAAACCCCACGAGTGTCGAGGCGACGAAGCCCGTGGCGACGAGAGCGATCCAAAGTTCACGCACGCTGACAAGCGCGAGAGCGATCAGAATGCCTGAGATCCACTGAAGGAGAAAGAGCCACCCAATGGTGGGGATGTGTCGGTAACCTTCGGCATCCCAAAGGTGAAAGTGGATGTAACTCGAACCGAGGAGCAAGAGCGCTCCAAGAAGAAGCAAAATAAGAGAGCGGGCGCCTCGGCGCGTCGTAACGCTCCTGCGCAACAGGCTGACGAAAGAACTCATGCTTCTCATACGTTGCCATAGTGGCACCGGATGGAATCGCGGGTCGCCTTTTTGGTCACGAGTCATAGAACGTAGACGCGCGTTGGTGGATGCGACCGTGAAGCGTCATTTTCAAAAGCCACCGAATTACTTGAAATGTTCTAGAAACACTAAAAAAGGTACCGTTGAGTATGGGACCCCCACACGTGGACATTGATCCCAAACTGGCGTGGGACGAGGTATTTAGTTCCCCCGGCAAACCGCGAGCGATTTACCGCAGCGTGGTCGACGAGATCGGTCGCTACGGCGAGGGCGAACTGCAAACGCGATTTGAGCAACTCGGTCGCACGTTTCGCGAGCGGGGCGTCACTTTCGCGCACGACGGCGAGGAACGACCGTTCCCGCTGGACTTGATCCCTCGGATCATCAGCGCGGTCGAGTGGGATACGCTCGCGAGCGGCATTCGCCAGCGCGTCCTCGCTCTCGAGGACTTTCTTAGCGACGTGTACCAAAACGGTGTCTGTTTCGACGATGGCGTTATACCGCGCAGTCTGATTACGTCCAGCCAACACTTCTGCCGTGAGGCGGTGGGCATCGTTCCCTCACACTCGGCCAGGATCACCGTTTCGGGCGTCGACCTCATACGTGACGAACGCGGTAACTTCCGGGTACTCGAGGACAACCTACGTATTCCTTCTGGTGTGTCGTACGTCATCGAGAACCGTCGGGCCATGACCCAGAGCTTCGGTTCACTTTTTTCGAATCAGCGCGTTCACCCGGTCGACGAGTATCCGCAGCGATTGCTGGCCGCTTTACGCCATGCGGCCCCCGAAGGCGTGCGCGACCCGACCGTCGTGGTGTTGACGCCCGGCGTGCACAACGCCGCCTATTTCGAACACGTGCTCCTCGCGCGACTCATGGGTGTCGAACTCGTCGAAGGTAGTGACCTCGTGACCGTGGGCAATAGGGTCCTGCTTCGTACGACCGAAGGCGAACGCCCGGTGCACGTGATCTACCGGCGCGTCGACGACGAATGGCTCGACCCCGTGCATTTTCGCCCTGATTCGCTCATTGGTGTCGCGGGTGTCGTGAACGCCGCTCGTTCGGGTACCGTCACCATTGCGAACGCGCTCGGCAATGGCGTCGCCGACGACAAACTCATCTACACCTTTGTGCCGGACCTCATTCGTTACTACCGAAACGAGGAGCCAATTCTCAAGAACGTCGAGAGCTATCGACTCGACGATCCCGAGGTGTTCCACGAGATCATTGGTCGACTCGGTGACTTCGTCGTCAAACCCGTCGATGGTTCGGGAGGCAAGGGCATCGTCATTGGACCGCACGCCGATGAAGAGACGCTCGTGAGCCTTCGAAAGGAAGTCGAGGCGAATCCTCGAGGTTTCATCGCGCAGCGTCCCGTCGCACTCTCAACACTGCCGACGTACGTCGACGGCAAGTTGGCGCCGCGTCACGTTGACCTTCGACCTTTTGCGATCAATGACGGTCGGGATGTGTGGGTTCTGCCCGGTGGTCTTACGCGCGTTGCGCTGCCCGAAGGGGCACTCGTCGTGAATTCGAGCCAAGGTGGAGGATCCAAGGACACCTGGGTACTCGCGAGTCCCGAGACCTTCGAGGCCGCTCTCGAGGAGTACACGAACGGTCGGATACTTCGACCCTTCACGAACGCCGCTCCGCGTCAAGCCCACCCCAGTCACCCGAACCAGGGAGAGCAGTGAGCGATCAGCGACTACTTTCGCGCGTTGCGGAGTCGCTCTACTGGATAGGCCGCTACGTGGAGCGCGCCGACGGTACCGCACGCATAATCAACGCCTACATCCACCGCATCGCCGAGGATCCGTTTAATGACGCCGAAAGTGCGTGTCGCGCCCTCTTCGCCATTCTCGGCATCGAACTGGACGACGACATGCCCGCGACAACTGACGTGGTGCTCGAAGAATTGGTGTTCTCACAAGAAAGTCCCAGCGCGATCACGGGCGCGCTGCGCGCGGCGTACGAGAACGCTCGTCGGTCGAGGGAGGTCATTTCTTCTGAGATGTGGGTGTGCATCAACGGTACGTTCGACGAGGTTAACGCCCGACATCGAACGGCGAGAAAGGTCGGCGCGGCGAGTTACTTCAAATTCGTCTCGGACCGGGCGGCCCTGTTTACTGGCCTCAGTGACGCCACCATCAGCCACGACGAGGGCTGGCACTTCTTAGTCCTGGGACGAAGCATCGAAAGAATTGACATGACCTGTCGGCTGCTCGACGCGCAATTGGTGGGAATTGACAATTCGCCTGACTGGTTGACGCTGCTACGCGCTGCGGGTGCCATGGAATCGTATCTTCGAGAGTTCCACGGGAGCGCGACCGCAGAATCCCTCGCGTCGTTTCTACTCTTGGACCGGCTCTTTCCGCGCTCGGTCTACCACACGCTCAACGTGGCCGACAATTCCCTTGAACTTCTCACCACTACCCACAGTCGCGGCGGCGATACTTCAAACGCACGGCGCACCATTGGCCGAGCGCGCAATCGACTGGAGTACCTGGACGTCGCGACGTTGGTCGCCGATCTGCCCGAACTCTTGGACTCCATTGAGCAAACCTGTGCGTCGGCGAATGACGAGATTACGTCGCGCTATTTTCGCCAGGTCATTGCCGAACCGTGGGCGACCGAGGCGGGCGTGTGAGCGATCCCATCGTCACGTCGCGTCTCTCGATTCGTCACGTCACGGGTTTCATCTACGACGGGTTTGCCGAGTCATCGTATAACGAAGCGCGAATGACGCCGCTCACTTCCAACCGACAACAGGTCCTCGAGGCGAAACTCCGAACGGGTCCCAACGCGTCCCAAATGACGTACAAGGACTACTTCGGCACCGCGGTGACGGCCTTTGACCTGCACGACCGACACAGTCAGCTCGAGGTGACGGCTGACGCACTGGTTGACGTGATGTTGATACCTCGTGAGAAACCCGATCGGGACCTTTCAAATCTCTCGGAACCGAAGGTTCACGACACCTACGCGGAATATCTCTCGAGCACGACGCGCACGTCGTTACCCGAGAAATTGCATAAGGAACTCGCTTCGAAGATTACGAGCGATGACGTGGACGATCTCGTGCAACTCGTCTCAACGATGGTCAATGATCGTGTGGCGTACGTTCCTGGATCAACGCACGTGACGACGACCGCGTACGAGTCGTGGGCCCAAAAGACCGGCGTCTGCCAGGACCTCTCACACCTCATGATCGGCTTTCTTCGGGGCCAAGGTGTGCCCGCGCGTTACGTGTCAGGTTATTTGCATCCCGATTCGGAGGCGTCGCTCGGCGAAACGGTGACTGGCCAAAGCCACGCGTGGGTCGAGTACTTCAACGGCGCGTGGAATGGCTTCGATCCTACGAACGGCAACGATATTGGACTGAGTCACGTGGTGGTGGCGAAGGGACGAGATTACGGTGACGTGCCGCCACTAAAGGGTATTTATCACGGAGCACCTTCGCGCGCGCTCGGCGTGACGGTGGAAATTACTCGTCTGAGTTAGAGATCGCCCGAAGCACACTCAAGCGTGTAGCCAATTCCAGGAACCGTGCGCAACATCAATCCTTCGTCGTCGTTGAGTTTCTGGCGAAGTCGGTGCACGTAGGCGTGGATGTACTGCGCTTCCTTCGTGTAGCCAACCCCCCACACGGCGCTCAGGATCATTTGGTGCGTGCAAGTTCGCCCCGCGTGGCGAGCGAGAAACGACAACACCTCGAACTCCTTCGAAGTAAGGGCGACGTCTTTGCCTTCGTAGCGAACGTCATGATGCATGAGATCGATTTCAAGCGGTCCACAAGAGATCGCCGATTCGCCTTCGGCGACTTCGGTCATTCGGTTACGCACTACGACGCGAATTCGCGCTTCTAATTCGCCCATGCTGAAGGGTTTGGTGACGTAATCGTTCGCTCCGCCGTCGAGCGCCTCGATTTTTCGATTCTCATCGCCCGTCGCCGAAAGGATGATGATCGGCACGTCGCTCCATTCGCGTATGCGGTGACACACGGTCAGCCCGTCCATGTCAGGAAGACCAATGTCCAGCACCACGACGTCGGGCGCGAGTAGGGCGGTTTGGGCGAGTCCTTGCTCACCAGTTTCGACGGTCGTGACCTCGTGGCCTTCAGATTGAAGTCCGAGGCGTAGCGCTCGCAGGAGCGAGCGATCATCGTCGACGATCAAGACGCGTGCCACCTCAGTGAACCGGTGACGTCACGGCAAGGCTCGGCATCGAAAAGACGAACATTGCGCCACCGCCCGGAGCGTCGTCGCACCAGATTTTCTCGCCGTGCGCTTCGACAAATGTCTTGGCGATGGTAAGTCCGAGGCCGGCCCTTCCACCCGTGTTGAATTGTTCGAATCGATTAAAGACAGCCTCACGGTCTTCGAGAGCGACGCCGGGTCCTTGGTCGGAGACCGACAAAGTGAGGGTTGTATTACGCGATTCACAACGCACCGTGATGACACCGTCGACCGGAGAATGTCGTAATGCGTTGTCGAGCAGATTTACCAGCACTTGGGTGATGAGCACATGGTCGACGAAGGCGAGGGGGAGAGATTCGGAGATCTCTAGACGTAGCTGCCGATTCTTCAAACTTGATGCGATGATACTTGTCGCCTCCTTCACAAGCTCTCCCGCGGGAACGGGCGCCTGATGGATTTCGAGGACGCCGGCTTCAATCCGCGTCATATCAAGCAGGTTCGTGACGAGTCTGGTAAGTCGGTCGGCTTCAATCTCGATGAGTTCGTGAAGTTCGTGTGCGTCCTTCTCGCTCAACACATTGGCGCGGTTGGAAAGCGTTGATGACGCGACCTTTATGGTGGCGAGTGGCGTGCGTAGGTCGTGTGAGACCGCGCCCATGAGAGCTTGACGGAGATGGTCGACCTCCTCGAGGAATTTCGAACGTAATGCCTGTTCGCGCAACTGGGTCCTCTCTAACGCGAGGGCGGCGTCATTGGCAAAAGTAACGAGGATTGCTTGGTCCGTCACGGACATAGGTACATCGCGAAATACCAGGATTCCAATGGGCCTACTGGAGGCGGAGAGGGCGACGGTTCGCAGGCCGCTCGTTGAGACCGCGGCAGAGCGGATGGTCATTGGTACGCCCGATTGAGGGTCGAGTTGGTGAAGCTCGTCGCGCGACAGGGGCTCACCGGTCGAAGCGGCGATGGTGAGGCGTTCGTTCTCGAGGACCAAAAGGGACACGCCCGGGATGTTAAAGACCGTCTGGACCGCTTGGACGATCGTACGAAGTAAGTCGCTGGTGGAGCGATCTTGTACCAAGAGTTCCGAAAGCTCAAAGACGCGCCGCATGGCGTCGCCTCCGCGGCGCACTTCGAGACGTGCCAGTTTCAGCGCCGATACGACCCTCGCTACCAGAAGGACGACGACGACGTAGACGAGCAACGCGATCCAGTTCTGGGCGGTTCCAATGCTGAGCGTGCCATAAGGGTGAAGAAACCAGTAGTCAAAAACGAGAGCGCTGGTGAGCGTACTCATAATGCCCGTCAACAGTCCACCGAACACGACGCCCGCCACGACGGGAATGACGAAGATGAGCGCGACAGTCGTCGAACTGACGTGCGACCGAAGGGTCAGCATTACTAAGCCAAAGAGGAACGAATCACCGACCCCAATCATCAGGGCTAACAGACGTCGACGCATGAGCCCATTCTCGCACTTCTTTTTTGGTCTTGAGCGCTGGTGGTTTATACAGAAATTATGAAGGGCTTAAGGTCCGTTTTAAGAACCAATGCAGACGCACGTCGCCAGACTCATCTCATGGCAGATTTCTACTCAATACTCGGATTCGTCGTCTTCGCCGCTCTGTCGATGGGGCTCATATGGGTTTTGGACCGCGTATGAGTTACTCACAGATCATTCTTTTGATTTTGGCGGTCGCGATGTTCGGTTTTCTTGGCTACGCAATGTTCAAGCCGGAGAAGTTCTAAATGGGCTTCTTCTTCACTATCGTCGCGCTCGTCGTGCTGCTCGGGTTTACCTGGCGCTACCTCGGTTCCTACATGGAAGCGGTCTTTAACGGGCGCGTTCATTTCCTCGGTTTCATTGAACGACCGGTCTACCGCGCGTTGCACACGTCCCCCGAGCAAGAGCAAACCTGGAAGAAATATGCGGGCGCCTTGATCGTCTTTTCAGCAGTCTCTCTCATATTTACGTACGTAATTTTGCGTATTCAGGGTTCGCTGCCCCTTAATCCTCAGCATCAGGGTGCGGTGGGTTCAGCGCTCAGTTTTAACACCGCGTCGTCGTTCGTCACCAACACCAACTGGCAGAACTA
>PKZI01000248.1:0-1441 GCA_003133005.1 Acidimicrobiaceae bacterium
GCGGCGCAACTCGTCGCACTGGAACAACTCACGGCCCACGCGGCACCCGTACTTCCCGTTATCGGGATCTCATGTTCTGAGCCCCACATTCCGGCAGTCTCGGTGACGTAAAAGGGATGGCTCGCGGCGTCCTCACCCACCGCGGTGCAATCGGTCGCGTCACTGCAACTAACACCGTCAAGGATCGCGGTGGATCCCAATGTCCCAATGTCAAAGGCCGTCGCCCACGCGCCCCCGGTCTCGACGGCGATCATCGCCCGGTCGTTTTCCTCTCCTACGGCGGTGCAGTTGGTAGCACTCGTGCAACTCACTGCGTCAAACGAGCCCTGGCCGCTCACTGTTCCCACGTACTGCGTTGGACCCCAGGCGCCCGAGGTCTCGGTGGTGTAATACGGCTTTAAAGTTGAGGCATCTTCTCCCACCGCAGTGCACTCAGTCGCGCTCACACAACTGATGGCGTTGAGTTGTCCGTCGTAATCGGGTGAGGGCAAGTCCTGGAACGATCCCCATGAACCCGAGGAATACTCCGAGACGAAGCCCGCTTGGTTGTCATAATCGGGTCCCGCCGCGGTGCAGTCCGTACTGCCCACACAACTAATCGCCGACGCGTAACCGCCGAGAGGCCCGCTTAGATCAGAGGATGCGGCCCACGTGCCCGACGTTTCGGTGTCGTAGACCGGAAGGTTCGACACGAGGTCCGCGCCCACCACCACACACGAGGTATCGCTCGTGCAACTCACGGCGTTGAAGTAGCCGCCTGAATTTGGACCAAAGACTTCGACGCTATTTGCCCACGTGCCTGACGTCTCGGTCTGATAAAACGAATCGCTATCGGTGTCGCCCTGACCGACCGCAGTGCAGACANNCGTCAAAGCAACTTACGCCCGTGAGTATTCCCGACGTCACCGGCGACGCGACGTAACTGGCGGCGCCCCATGTACCTGCGCTTTCCACTGCGTACATGGGCCGTGGATACGCGGTCGCCCCGACAGCAACGCAGTTCGCGTAAGTGGCACAACTCACGGCATTGAATTGTCCTGTCCCTGAAGGACTCGCGAGGTTAGTGGGCGTCCCCCACACTCCCGACGCCTCGGTGACGTAGAAGGGTTGCCCGTTTCCTCCATCGGCGCCCACGGCCGTGCAGTGTGTGGCGTCGGCGCAACTGACGCCGTAGAACTCGCCGGTCGTATGGGGCGACGACAAGGTGGTGGGCGAACCCCAGACGCCGGACGTTTCCACGTCGTACATGGGCTTAGTGGGATTACCGGCTTCGCCGACGGCAACGCAGTTCGAAACGCTCGCACAACTGATCGCAGTGAATTCACCCGCTCCCGTCACCGTCACGTCGTGGGCTGTACCCCAGACACCGCCAGATTCGGTTAAGTAGAAGGGCTCATTGTTGGATTGATCGACGCCCACCGCGGTGCAATCGGTCGAGTCG
>PKZI01000248.1:1448-4585 GCA_003133005.1 Acidimicrobiaceae bacterium
ACATTGGGGGTGACGGCGCTCGCTGGTCTCTCAATGGCGGGTACCACGAGAGCGATGAGGCTCAAAATGACGACGAGGGCCGCGAGATACCGAAATTGAAGTAATCGAAGTTTCACTCGCGCGCAAGTTCCATTACTTCAAGGTTTAGTGCCTGTCCGCAGTATTCAATCGGATGGCCCAATTTCTCATCCTCGGTCGACATTTCCGCATCAAAGCCGTAACTTTCGCTTTCTCAATGCGTAGCTCCGATTTCTGGACCAATTACGATGGTAGTGAGATCCGGTTTGACCAGGTGGGCCCTGAGTTTCAAGTCGGCTCTTACTGACCAGTCGCGAACTAGCGAAGGCGAAGAGCGTCGATGAGTAGTTCGAGATGTCGGCGCCAGTCAAAATCCGACCTCGGGTACGCATCGTCGCTAACACACCACACATCAGCATCGCAATGTCGATTGCGGTCGCGTCCTCGGAGCGATCCTGGAAATCGTCTTAATCTCCTCAAAGGACAGTCGCGACCACGCGAAGGCTGCAGCCAGTGACGACACCGATACCAATGCGCAACTTGTCGCAAGTTGAACTGGCTGCCCGAACAGCCACGTTGGCGCGGCTGTTCGGGCACGACGCCCGTTTTGAGTCCCGATGCACGGTGTCAAGACGCGCAAGTCCGATCGTCGAACCTGCGAAAAGCCGCGCGACATGAAAGGATGAAACAGGTTTCCATAACCGCAGAGAACAGGCCCACATTGACTTTCCAAAAAGATGACAACGCGCACTAATCCGAGCGTCGCAGTTGTTGGTCCAGGGGCCATTGGCACCACCATCGCCGCGGCAATGCACGAGGCAGGCCGAACCCCTTTGTTATGTGGCCGCACCGCTCGCGAGCGCCTCGAGTTGCGAGATGCTGTGGGTCACGTCGTCGTGCCAGGTCCTGTTCGGATCGATCCAACTGGAATCAATGAGAAGGTCGAGCTTGTTTTCCTCGCCGTCAAATCAACACAAGTCGACGCGGCGGCGCCGTGGCTGACGTCGTTGTGTCACAAGGACACCGTCATCTGTGTTCTACAAAACGGCGTCGAGCAGGATGCGCTCGTCGCGCCCTACGCCTCGGGCTGCCCGATCGTCCCCTCAGTCGTATGGTTCCCCGCTCAAGCTGAGCCAGATGGATCGGTCTGGTTACGAGGCGAAGCTCGGCTGACGCTGCCCGACGTACCCGCAACTCAGGTAGTACTCGAGGCACTTGGCGATACACGATGCATCGTCGAGGTCGTTGAAGACTTCAGGTCGGTCGCGTGGCGCAAGCTGCTTCAGAACGCGGTCGCGGGACTCATGGTCCTAAGCGGCCGTCGTTCGGGCATGTTTGGACGCGCGGACATCGCGCAGTTGTCCCTCGACTACCTGCACGAATGTCTCGCGGTCGCTCGGGCCGAGGGAGCGGTCCTCGGCGACGAGGTGCCCCAAGAGATCGTGGACATTTTCCAGTCCTCACCCTCTGACATGGGAACGTCGATCCTTGCCGACCGCGAGGCCGACCGGCCGCTCGAATGGGACGTCCGTAATGGCGTCATCGTGCGGCGTGGTCGGTCGCGTGGGATTGCCACACCGATCAGCAATGCGGTGGCATCTTTGTTGGCCGCCGCGAGCGACGGGCCAGGCTAACGAATGGCGCCGACTCGGGACGCGAAAAACTCCAGTCCACAAAGGCGCCGCGACTTTCGAGCCAAATACCTGATTCGAAAGGTCGCGACTTGGGCCCTCGGATTAGTGTAAAGGTCACTTGACATTCTTCACGATGTAAAGTACACTTTACATCGTGAAGAATGAAGTCCGGGAGTTCCGTCGCAAACGAAATCTCTCCCAGGCCGACCTCGCCGAGGATTTGGGCGTCTCACGCCAGACAATCATTGCCATCGAAAGTGGTCGATATTCCCCTTCACTGCCGCTGGCCTTTCGAATCGCGAAGTTCTTCGAGGTGCCCGTCGAGACAATGTTTGACCCAACAGAAGAGGCTGTGACATGAACTCAATGAAGCACCCGCGCTTGCTCGCCCCCGCGGCGGTCGTCCTAATAGGTACCGTCATGGCGGTCGCCGTGGGAATTGGACACACGTGGACTGACGCGCTCGTGAGCGAGATAGTCATCTTGTTCATCGCAGTTGGTTATTTCTTCATCACTGGCTCCAAGGGCGACATTGGTGCCATCTATCGTCGTCGCACCGACGAACGTCAGCGCAACGTGAGTATGAAAGCGTCGCGCCTCGCGATGATCGTGATGTTCGCGCTTTGCTTCGTCATCGCGCTGATCGAAGTCGCCTCGAACAGCAACTACTGGCAAGAAGACGCGATTGGAAGTGTGGGGGGCGTGTCGTTCTTCGTGGGACTCGTGATCTACGGCGTCCGCGACGAGGACACCGCGGGCACCTCGCGCGGCATCATGTCAAGCGATACTGTCGACGATGCGTCAGAGGTCGACGAAGTCAGACCTCCGATGTGAAGTTGACGCCGCACTGATCTCGTTCATTTGTTATCGCGTATCTCAGCGTCATACTTCGGCGTCATCCTCGAAACCAATAAGCCAAAGGACTCCGTACCGGTCGATTACCTGACCGTCCGAAGCGCCCCAGGAACGTACCTGCAAGTTGTCAACGACCTCGCCCCCTTCAGCGAGTCGCGCGAACCAGCGTCGAAGTGTCGTCGCATCGCCAGTGCCCAGTAGTGACAGCATCAGTCCTTCGGCACGAAAGGCCTTCTCGTCGCCACCGACGTCGGCGGCGAAGAGAGCAATCGGCGAGTCGACAAGATAGCCGTGCGCAATAGCTTCGGGGGGTCCATCGGCGCGGTCGAATTCGGCGAAGGTGTGCAACTGCACCGTGCCACCGAACACGTCAGCATAAAAAATTAAGGCGTCGCGCGCCGTCCCTTGAAAATGAAAATACGGCGTGAGGCCCGTCACGTCACCGATCGTAGATGGCTCGACATCTCTACACAGCAACGACCTTGTCTAGGTCGGAAACCTATCTGGCGGGGCAATCCGAAGGTGCGACCTAAATGCCCCACATATATGGTCGCACTTACAGTGATCCTTCGTTTTACGAGACGCCAAACCACGACTGATTGAAGCAGCAAAGTTAGCCGTAGCGTTGGG
>PKZI01000248.1:4613-7324 GCA_003133005.1 Acidimicrobiaceae bacterium
GTCGATTACGGAGACGGCCAGTGGATGGCGATCGGTCACTCGCCCTATATAGGAATTTCGACAACCGGTGCCACGTGGACCGAATATCCAGTGCCATCTGGCTCATGGCAATCAGTTGCCTACGGTGACGGACAGTGGGTGGCGCTTTCGTCCACGGACACGAATCCCGAGGAGATCGTTTCCACGAATGGGAAGAGTTGGACATCGACGAATGGCCCCGCCGGCGCGTGGACTGCGCTCACGTTCGGCGATGGACTTTTTGTGGCAGTGAGCTCAACGGGACAGATCGACACTTCGACGAATGCCGCACAGTGGTCAAACGTGTGGGATCACACTAACTACGACTTCACGTCGGTCACGTATGGGAACGGTCACTTCGTCGCAACCGACTCTGCATTGGGTGCAGTAGCGATCTCAACCAACGGCGCGCAGTGGAGCCGTCTTTTTCCCGCGCCAAGCACCAGCGCCAAGTGGGGAGCCGTCGTCTACGGCGATGGCGTATTTGTCGCGCTCGACGGGTCAAGCAACGGTTACGTCGCGACGTCAGTAAACGCGAGCGTTTGGGCGCTCAGTAAAATTTCTCCGGTCGTCGAGATCGCCGGCGCGACGTTCGGCTGCGGGACGTTCGTTGGGGTCGGTCAGACTGCGGGGTCCAGCGAAGACTTCATCTCGTCAACCTCGACAACGACGTGGATCACCACTGCGGTACCTGTCGACCCGATGTCGCCGTGGACCGCCGTTGGTTACGGCGACCACCACTTCGTCGCGGTTGACTCGTCGGGAAACATTGCGTGGTCGAACTCTTCGACGGATTGCGCCTCTGCCGTTCCCTCGTCACCCCAACAGGTCTCGGGCAACGTCAGCAGTGGTCGGGTCTGGACCTACATGCATCCACCTTCGAGTGCGGGTGGTTCGCCAGTCAACAGTTATCGAGTGAACATTTCGAATGGATCTTTTACCAAGGTGTGTTCTGCCCCCGTGTACTTTGAGCCCAACTGCATCATCAATGGTCTCGCGAACCATCAGGTGTACTGGCTCACCGCACAGTCGCATAGCCGTTTCGGCTATTCGGTGCCGTCTGACCCACAGTTCGTGATTCCCGTGGCGTCCGCGAACTTTGAGGCGGTGGCATCGGCACCGACCGTTTCTTCTGGCAGTCCCTTGGTACTACAGGTCACGGGAGTTCGTGCCAATAGTGAGGGGATCTATCCGAACGCCCTCATCACTGTGCACGTCGGTGCGACCACGACGGCGTGTCACCCGAGCCCCTTCGGCGAGTGTCTGCTGACAATTTCCAACCCACCGGTGGGTTCGGACGTGATCTACGCGACCTACACCGGTTACGGAAAGTCGTATCAATCGCCCACCTCGCACGTCACGGTCGAATCGTGACCTTGCGTTCACTGTCCCCTCATTTCGACGGCGGAATTCAATGGACGAACGTTGCACTCGCACTCTTGAGGCGTCGTTCAGTCCGTGATCTTCGCTGAGCCATGAGAGCGACCAAACAAGGGACCGAGTAACTAAATTTCGCGTCGGTAAACTTTCAAAATGACTGAACTCGCAGAATCTTCAACGAAAGTGGACGTGCGCGGGGCTTCCGGCGCCGTCCCATCGAATCCCGGACGCGACGTGCAACGTGTCGGAACCGCAACTTTCCTCGGTGAAGACGTTGCAAAAATTCACGGTCCCGTGTGGGCCGTGCTCGGCAACCTGGGCGACAGTCAGTGCTACCTGGGCGTGAACGAGAAGGTGCACGCCTTGCAGGCCGCTATGTCACGGCGAATCGCCCGTGACGACCGCGACAACCGGCTCATTTCGCCAGCCTTCACCATTGGCGTGTCCGACGGCCAACTCAATGGCACGCCCGAGATGCGTTTCTCGTTGATAGGACGAGAACTCGTGAACGATGCCGCGTCAACACACCTCGCCGCAAATCTCGTTGAGGGTTTTGTCGCGGTGGTCGCGTGCGACAAGCCACCGGTCGGCACGGTCGCGGCGCTGCTCGAGCACAATGTTCCCTCGGTGATCCTCTCTGATGGTTCAATCAAACCAGGTCACAATCCGCGAACCGGGGAGCGCATCGACCTAGTGACGGCGTTTCAGTTCGCCACGAACCCCGACGAGGAAGCGCGCATCGAAGTCACCCTTAACGCCTGTCCGGGCCAAGGAAGTTGTGGNNTGCACATGATCGCTCCTCCCTCGGACGACCCGCGCCGCATTACGAACTTCCCCGACGAACTCGTGGACTGTCTTGTCACCATGACGAACAAGAACATTCGCCCACGCGACATCGTCACATCGGCGTCTCTTCGTAATGCCCTCATCGTCGCCATGGCAATGGGTGGCTCGACCAACGTCATGCTGCACAGTGTGGAGATTGCTCGCGCCGCGGGAATCGATCTGTGGAATGAAGTCCTCAGTCAAGACGAGTTCAACGCGTTGTCCCACCGTCTACCCGTGATTGTCAACATGCGTCCGTTCGGGGAATACTCAATGGTCGACGTCGAGGAGTCCGGTGGACTTCCCGCGGTCGTCGCCGAGCTACTTCGCGCGGGCTTCCTCGATGGCAGCACCATGACCTGCACTGGCGAAACACTCGCCGACCAGATCAACCGCTTAGCACCGCTGCTGCCGGATCACGAGGTGATCTACTCGGTCGCCCAACCGTTCAAGAGCACGGGTGGACTTCGCCTCCTTCGCGGAAATCT
>PKZI01000103.1 GCA_003133005.1 Acidimicrobiaceae bacterium
ACGGGCTCGGCCCACGGTCCGGAAATATTGTATTCGAATGCCAGAGCCTTGGAGAGGGGGTCGCGCAGCCCCTCGCCCAGGGCGAGCGTGCCAAGACCGATCACCGGATTGACCAGGAGGGCATAGGCGATCGAGCCGGTCCCAAGGTTCACCTGCGGAAGCACCCTGACGTGCAGGTTCTGGGTTTCCCGGGCGAGGTCCGCCGAACCCTCGATCGAGACGTTGGCCGAGACGCCGAGCCGATCGCGAAGTTGCGTGCGAATTTCGTAGCCGTGGTGGTCGCGGTCCATCAAGAGGCCCAAGATCGCAATGTCTAACACGCGATTCATCATATCAGTTCGTTATATCGAACACCACTTAATGTGCGCACGTCGGGAGTTTGGCATACCAAGGGCACGTTCTCATGTACTTGTAGTTACTATATATTTATGTCATTAGAAGTACCTGGGACGACGGGTGACGCGTCAGGTGAGTTGAGCCGTTCGCGTCGTATTGGCGTGCTGTTCATCTGTTCGATGAGTGTGCTCATCGTGAGTCTGGACATCACCATTGTCAATATTGCGCTTCCTTCCATTGGTCGTGATTTTCATGCGTCACTTTCGGGATTGCAGTGGACGATCGATGCGTACACGCTCGTTCTGGCGAGTCTCTTGATGCTTTCGGGCTCGACCGCTGATCGACTCGGACGCCGGCGGACCTTCATTGTTGGCTTGTCGATCTTCGTGGTGGGGTCGTTGTTGTGCAGTCTCGCGCCCTCACTCGGCGCCCTCGTCGTCTTTCGCATGCTGCAAGCGGTCGGTGGTTCGATGCTCAACCCGGTGGCGATGTCCATCATCACCAACACGTTCACCGACATGAAAGAACGTGCGCAAGCGATTGGAATCTGGGCCGCGGTCGTTGGCGTCTCGATGGCGCTCGGACCGGTGGTGGGTGGCGTGCTCGTCGACTCGGTCGGCTGGCGGTCCATCTTCTGGATCAACATCCCGGTGGGCGTCGCCGCAATGGTCCTGGCAATGCGCTACGTCCCGGAGTCGAAATCGTTGGTCGCGCGACGCGTGGACATCCGTGGTCAGTCGCTCGTCATCATCGTGCTAGCGACGCTTACTTTCGGCATCATCCAGGCGCCGAGTTACGGCTGGACCTCCGCCACGACCCTTGGCGTCTTGGGGGTGAGTCTCGTCGCGGTCGTCGCCCTGATCCTCTGGGAGCACCGAGTCTTTGAGCCTCTCATCGATATGCGGTTTTTTCGATCAGCACCCTTCAGTACCGCGACGCTGATCGCGGTCACCAGTTTTGCGGCGTTGGGTGGTTTTCTCTTTCTCAACACGCTCTATCTACAAGATGTTCGCGGTCTCTCTCCGGTGGGCGCAGGTCTTGACACTCTTCCCATGGCCGCCATGACATTCTTCATCCCTCCCTTCTCGGGTTGGGTGGTGGGACATAAGGGCGCCAGAATTCCGCTCGCCATTGGCGGGCTCGGCATACTCGGGGGCTGCGTCGTGTTGACGCGCGTCAGTGTGACCACTCCATTCACGCTTCTCTTCGTGGCCTACGCCGTCTTTGGCATCGGCTTCGGTTTCGTGAACGCGCCTATTACGAGTGCCGCGGTGTCGGGCATGCCGCGCGCCCAGGCGGGCGTTGCGTCGGCGATCGCGTCGACGTCGCGCCAAATTGGTTCGACGCTCGGCGTCGCGGTGGTGGGCGCTCTCGTGAGCTCGAAGTTGGGCATGAGCTCACCGCACGCCTTCGCCATGGCGATGAGGGCCGGCTGGTGGGTGCTCGCGGGATGCGGCACGGCGGTCCTGGTGCTCGGTCTCGCGGGCACGACGAAGTGGGCCTACGTGACCGCGACGCATACCGCCAATGCGCTCAACCCGGAATATCTCGAGGGCAGACAGTCGTGAGCGACGAGCACGTCGACTTCGAGACTGCGCAACGACTCTGGATCACTCTGTCGTCGATCGTTCTTGATAACGAACGCCGCCAGGCGCTCGCAGAAGAGTTGGGCATGAGTTTTGCCCGCGTGCGAGCGCTTCGTCGAATTGCGCGCGGGCCACTGTCAATGGGTGAGTTGGCAGTCGTCGCGGGCATTGACCCCCCCTACGCGACGGTGGTCGTTGATGATCTCCAGGCCCGTGGCCTCGTGGTTCGCCGTGATCACCCCGAGGATCGTCGCGCAAAGATTGTGGTGGCGACCGAGCAGGGACTCGACGTCGCGGCGCGAGCAGAGCAAATACTCGATACGCCGCCCGCGGGTCTTGTCGCGCTCTCGGGTGACGAACTCGTCGAATTGGAGCGAATACTTGTAAAAGTGAAGGCACCACTAGACGAACCTCGCTCGTAGTGGCGTCGGTCAAGGGTGAATTTGAGCGACGCGAGCCGTCCCGGCAGGGTGAAAAGCCTTCTATGAATGGGTTTTCGGGACCTTAGCGCTGCATAACGGGCTCATTAGGTACTGACGGTAGTGTCCTCTTTAATGGATAAAGCTTTTCGCACGAGCACCGCGGACGGAGCGGTTGTTGAGTTTGGACTCGTGCGACACGCCCTGCTGGAAAAGCTCGCTCAGGGAACACTGCGCTACGAGGATGTCTGTGACGCGCATCCCGAGCTACTTCGAGCGGCGAAGAACATTGGTCGCGCAACGGGAGAGACGTGCCCCGTCTGCTCGGACGCGGAACTCGTCGAGGTGACCTACGTCTTTGGTGCGCGTCTGCCCGCGGGCGGCACGTGTCCCACCTCGCGCGCGGAGTTGCTCAAACTCGAGAGACGCGAAGATCCCGTGCAGTGCTACGCCGTTGAAGTGTGCGTGGCATGTTCGTTCAATCATTTGGTCCGTCGTTGGTCCGCCGGCGGGCGTCAGGCGCGAAGGGCGTCAGTGCGTCAACAGCGAAAAGTCGGCGAATGAGTCTCGGGGCGCCCTCCATCCGCGCACGAAAACGGCGCCGCGGTGGCGAACCGATCGTGATGATTACGGCCTATGACGAACCGAGCGCTCGCTACGCCGACGCGGCGGGAGTGGACATCATTCTCGTGGGCGACTCGATGGCGAATGTCGTCATGGGTCAAGACAACACCCTGCACGTGAGCATGGACGACATGGTCCATCACGTTCGCGCCGTGGCGGCCGCCAATCCCAAGGCCCACGTCGTCGCGGACATGCCGTGGATGAGCTATCACGTCGACGTCGTGAGCAGCGTGCAAAATGCCGCACGGCTGGTGCGTGCCGGTGCACAGAGCGTCAAGCTTGAAGGTGGACGGGTTCGCCGTGACGTCGTGCGCGCGATCTTGGACGCGGAGATCCCGGTGATGGGACACCTCGGCCTCACCCCCCAAAGCGTGCTCGCCCTCGGTGGCTTCAAAGTCCAGGCGAAGACGCGCGAGGCCGTCGAGTGGCTCACGAAGGACGCGCTGTTACTCCAAGACGAGGGTGTCTACGCCATCGTGCTCGAAGGNNATTGGCATTGGCGCCGGACCCGACACCGACGGTCAGGTGCTGGTGTTTCACGACCTGCTGGGTCTCACGAAACGGAGCCCCGCCAAATTCGTGCGCCAGTATGCCCAACTCGGCGACGCCATCACCGAAGCCGTGAGTCAGTACGCGTTTGACGTGCGAAACGGGCTGTTTCCAAGCCCGGCCGAGGCCTACGAGAACCCCGAGGACTTGCTCGAGTAGCCGAAATCGGCTATTTGCAGTAGAGTGGACTTTCCCACAAGCGTGGGAAGCAGTAGACGAACCCTGCTCTGTGTTCCGCAGAGCCCGGCCTAGCCGGACCAGAGGGAAAGGAAAAAGGCCATGAGGCCCTATGAAACAATGATTGTCTTCGACACGGCCGTCGACGCACAGTCGATCCAGATTGCCCTCGACCGCGCGCTCGAAACCATTCGTGTCAATGGTGGAACGCCCGGTGCCATCGACCGTTGGGGCAAGCGTCCCTTAGCGTACGAAATCAAGAAGCGTAAAGAGGGGTATTACGTCTTGGTGGAATTCACGGGCGAATCGGCGACCGTCGTCGAGCTCGACCGCATTTTGCTCTTGTCTGACGAGGTACTCCGCTTCAAGATCCTTCGGCGCAACGAACGGACCAAGCCAAGCCGTGTTACGGCCGGGGCGTAGGTTCGGGCGCAGAGCGATCTAAGGAGAGAACACTATGCCCGACAACACCATCACCGTCGTGGGAAACGTCACGCGCGACCCCGAGTTGAAATTTCTCAACAGCGGGCAGGCGGCCATCCGTCTTTCGATTGCGGTCAATCGACGTTGGCAGAACCGCCAAACCCAAGAGTGGGAAGAACGTGTTTCGTATTTCGAAGTCACGGGCTATGGCTCGATGGCCGAGAACGCTGCCAATTCGTTGCAAAAAGGCGCTCGTGTCGTCGTGACCGGTCGACTCGAACAGCGAAGCTGGGAGACCGACAACGGCGACAAGCGATCGATCGTTGAGATTAACGCCGACGAGATCGCGCCGTCACTTCGCTGGGCGACCGCCGTCATCACCAGAACCCCGCGCGCCGAGGGTGGCAATTTCGCGTCGAGTGATCGACCGGCCGCCGCGCGCAGTAATGAACCAACCACGTACGCCTTTGATGAGGAGCCCTTCTAGTGCCACGTATTAATAACCCCAAGCCGCCAAAGCGCGCGCCCAAGATCGACACGCGCCGCGGCGCCAAGAAGAAGCCGTGTTCGTTCTGCCAACACGGTGTCGTGTCGGTTGATTACAAGGACCTGGCCCAACTGCGCAAGTACATCTCGGACCGCGGCAAGATCCGTGGGCGCAAGGTGTCGGGCAACTGTCAACAACACCAGCGCGACGTCACCGACGCGATCAAGACGGCGCGCGAATTGGCGCTCTTGCCGTACACGCAGCGAACCGTGACCGAACGACGAGGTGGTCGCGGATCGAGGGACGACCGCGGACCTCGCACGCCTCGACCGGACCGTGATGGCGCTCCTGCTTCTTCGCCCGAAGCGGAGTCTGACGTGTTGTTGGATGACGCCGGGTCTGCGGCAGAGGTCTTTGAGGCCGAGTTCGCCGAGGAGGCCACGGAATGAAAGTACTTCTACGAAGTGACGTGCAAGGCGTTGGCCGTCGCGGTGACATCGTCGACGTGAAGTCCGGTTACGCGCGCAACTTCTTGCTGCCATCTGGCGCTGCGCTCATTGCGAATGACACCATGGAGACACAAGCGTCGTCGATGCGCAAGGCACGCGACGTTCGCGACTCCAAGAGTCGAGAGGCGGCCGAGGTGCAGCGCTCGCTCATCGAGCAGGCGAAGATTCAAATCGCCGCACGAGCGGGTACCAATGGACGATTGTTCGGTTCAGTGTCCGAGTCTGACGTGGTGAACGCAATTCGCACCGCGACCAACATTTCGTTGGACCGCCACATGATTTCAATGACCGAGCATCTTAAAGAACTGGGCAGTGCGACGGTTGACGCCACACTCTTTGACGGCGTGGTCGCAAAAGTCAATATTGAGATTGTCGCCAAATAACGTCGACAGTTTTTTGGGTGATCGGCCGGGGTTTCGCACCCCGGCCGATTCTCATGTCACACCACTTACGCATACTTTCTGGTGAGGGTTAACCACAGTTAATCCCCACGTTGTTGTTATTGCGTCGCACAGCCATTTCCGACAACCGTTGAGGTCTTATGA
>PKZI01000099.1 GCA_003133005.1 Acidimicrobiaceae bacterium
GTCGCGCAGTCGCAATTCACGTCCGGCACCGATGGCGCCCGCGGCCTTGTCCTTCCAGAGCGCTAGGTTCGTTCGGCTAAGCAACTCCTCGGCGATGCGTTCGATGGTTGTCGCGTCGACGGTGGGCCGTCCCTGGGCGGCCGCGTTCTTGTTCTGCTCGGCGACCGCGGAACGAACGGCGGGCATGCCACCGCGCAGTAATTGCTCGGCGACGGGCAATTGTTCGGGTGACAACGTCGCGAGCAAAGCGTTGCGAAACGTGGTGGTCATGGGCGGTGCGCCCGGCGCGACGTAGGGTCCGCGACCAGGGCGAGCGGGTCGGGTGGACCTTTCGGTGCGCGGACTTTGCTCGCGAGCCACGCGTTCGGGGCGAGGGCCGCGCACAGGGCGAGGACGCTGCTCGGTGTCATCACCGGAACTTGAAACTGGCGCGTCGGGACGAGGGGTTCGCTCCGTGCGCGGTCCACGGTCGGGTCGCGGTGATGAGGAACGCTCCTTGGCCCCGGGTCGACTCGAGGGGCGCTTCGTACCTTCGCGGCGAGGGCCGTCGTCGCGGTCCGAATCGCGACGTGCACCACGACCCTTGGGGGCGTAGGTCACGATCACGTCAGGGCCCTGCTTGGCGGTGGGTATCAGTTCGACGCGCTCGTGACGAGGGTCGAGGGGTGACGCCGTTTTTGCGGGCAACACCGCGAGGATTTCGATTCCTTCCATGTACTGCTCGATGTCCGCACGATAGACCGAACCTACAACTGCGCCCCCGGGCACGAGGGACGCGTCGAGGACACCCTTGGGGAGCTTCGCCCCGGCGGCTCGCCAGGTTGCTTTCTCGCCGTTCAGGCTGGTGATTTCGATCTCAATCCGTCGAGACATAGGCTTCCAATCTACTCCAGACGCATGGCGCGAAAATCTCAACCGTATTACGACTTTCGCATCACCGCGCCTGAACGACCAGCAGTTTGCCTAGCATGGCAAGGTGACAAACGAACCACCGAACAACGACGCGCCATCTGACGACGTCGTGGCCCCCGTGCACCCCGAGCCCGTGCGCGCACCACTCAGCGCACAAACATCAGATGATGTGAGCGCTGCGACTTCCTCGCCAACTCCGACGCCGCCAATAATTGACGCCGCACCACTTTCATCGCAGTCACGAGGCGGTCGCGCTCCGTGGTCGACTCGCATTTCCCTCTTGCTCGTCGCAGCACTGGTCGGAGGACTCGCCGGTCACTTCGCGTCCAATTCATCGAATTCTAATGGCGTGAGCATCAATACGGTGGGCAATGCACCCGGCGCGGCGATACTGCCCAACGGCATGAGCATCCCCAAACTGGTCCAAAGGGTACAACCGTCGGTTGTTTCGATCGACGTCAAGAGCGGTGGGGAAGAGGACCAGGGAACCGGCATGATCATCTCGTCGAGCGGACTGGTCGTGACCAACAACCACGTCATCGCCGCCGCGGTACAAACGGGCACCATCACCGTGACGAGGACGGGTTCGACCAAGAGCATTCCTGCGGTGCTCGTAGGAACCAATCCCATTGACGACGTCGCTCTCATCAAGATGAGCGGCGTGAAGAATCTGCCCACGGTCACCTTTGGTAATTCGAACGCGCTCGACGTGGGCGACGCCGTGGTGGCCATTGGCAACGCCCTCGGTCTGGCCGCCGGTACGCCGACGGTCACCTCGGGCATCGTCTCGGCGCTCGGACGAACAGTGACGGCGGGCACGAGTACCTCGAGCGAGACGCTCAACAACATGATTCAAACCGACGCGGCCATTAACCCAGGCAACTCTGGGGGACCCTTGCTCGACAGCGCCGGGGACGTCATTGGCATGAACACCGCGGTCGCGGGCACGCTCTCTGACGGCACCAGTGCCCAAAACATCGGCTTCGCGATCCCCGTGACGACCATTGAGTCGCTGCTCAAGTCACTCGAGGCGGGCGCGAGCGTGGTGAATCATGGTGCCTTCATCGGGGTCGAGATCACGTCAATGAACTCAGAACTCCAGGCCGAATACGGCTTCACGGTCTCGAGCGGGGCAGTGGTGATGAGCGTCATTTCCGGCACGGGCGCAGCGTCGGCGGGCGTGAAGCAAGGCGACATTATCGTGGGTATCAACGGGACAGCGGTCACGAGTGCCCAAGACGTGTCGAGCATCATCTCGGCACTCAAACCTGGTGACGTGATCAAGCTCGAGCTCGTGCGAGGTTCCAAGCACTTCACGATTCAAGTAACGCTCGGCAGCGCGCCAAAATCGGGCTAGGCGAGCGTCGCGATACCGCCATCGACCGGCAGTATCGCACCGGTGATGTAACTCGCCGCGGGTGAAGCCAGGAAGATCGCCGCGCCAGCCATGTCGCTGGGTCGACCGATTCGCTTCATGGGTGCCGCGGCCGCGATGGCGTCGCCGAACGCGTCGAGCGTCGCCTTCATCATCTTTGATTCAAAGGGACCGGGCGCGATGGCGTTGACGGTAATAAGTGGCGCGAGGTGCTTGGCCAAGTGACGCGTGAGTTGGTGCACGGCAGCTTTTGACGCGGAGTACGCGTACGTCTCGAGAGCCGGAACATGAATGCCGTCGATCGAACCAATGTTGATCACGCGCGACGGCTCGTCCGCGCTCGCCTTCGCCTGGAGCAGTGGCGTCGAAAACTTCGTGAGGTGAAACACGCCCTTGACGTTGAGCGCCAGCACGCGCTCGAACGCGNNGACAGATCGGCGGGTATTGAGATACAAGTCCCGCCCTCGCTGAGCTCGCGCGCGAGCGCCTCACCGGCGTCACGCTTGCGCGAGGAGATGTAAACACGGGCGCCCGCTTCGACGAATCCTCGCGCGATCATTTCGCCAATGCCTCGGCTGCCACCGGTGACGAGCACGTTCTTGCCCGTCACGTCAAAGAGGGAAGTCATGGCCAGAATCGTACGTCAGGCGAGAGTGTTCACGAGCAGCGCCACGCGTGGTCGCGGCAATTCCGGTCGACGCTCGTGGGCGATTGCGAGGGCTTCGTCGGCGTCAAAAGCCCCGACGATCTCTTGTTCTAATCCTCGCGACAAATCACCCCACAGCACCCGGAATCGATGCGGCGAAGGGTTCACCAACTAGTTACCGACTCGTAAGTTGGCGACCGCCGTGGCGCTCACCGGATCCTTCGAGGAATCTGAATAGTCCGCGCGAATCGTCCACACGCCACTTGCGCTGAAATTAATCGCACACTCGACTTGGCTGTAAGAAATTGTCTGGAACGGACACACGAGGTTCGGCTGATTCGCGCTCGTCGGCGCAATCGCCACAAGGCGAACCACACCCGGGGTGTGCGCAGGCAGCACGTCGACAATGATGTTGAACGTCCCGCTGCTCGCCGAAGGCGGCGACGTATTATCGCTGTAGTCGAACGACAACGTGGTGCCGGGAGGTCCCGAGGCGCCGACGAGGTCCGCGCCAGCCGGCAGGGCCACAAGCCCTATGGCGGCAAGCACCATCATCGCGGCGCACAGTATCCTTCGCATAAATGTCAGTATAGCGGGGGTTTTACACAGCCCCCGCCGATAATGTCCGTTATGTAAAGTTACACGTTTTCGCGACCACTCGCCAGGAGTGACGACACCCCCGTCACTCCTCCTCACCGCATTCGAAACGCCGCCGTGCGTGTTGAACGGACCGACCGTCATGACTGTGACGCGACCTCACCCTTCGATCTTCGCTCGCAAATCATTGCCGAGATACGGCGTCTGCCCACTCCACGGACGCGTCGAGACCAACGATGCCCTCGTTGGCGATGCTTCGCCAACGGACGGGCTCTGCGAGCCCTGAATATTACGCGGCCAGAATCGCCCCTGTGGGCCTTACACCGCGCATCGGATGTCGCGATACCCGGACATCTCGTCACGTGACGAGTGACGACGCCCGACAGATCGTAGGAATGGCGAAAACAGCCAAGTCGTGGCGTGACACGCCAGTATCGAGGGGGAGACGTCACTCCCCCTTCGTGTCACTGCGCTTTCGTTCAGATTTCGATTTCGCCGTCTTGTTTTTCTTCTTCTTTTTCGTCTTTGGAACGAACTCGACGTAGTGCTCAAAGTTGTTGGCGACGTCGTTTCGCGTGAAGAGCTGGTCGCGCGCCAGCAACGACACGGGCGACGAACCGAAAACGTCATCGTCCACCCGACTCGGCGTCGAGTGAGGACGTTCGTCCCTTAACGAGGCACCCGTGTCGTTTCGAGGTCGGCTCGATGCCCACGCAGCGCGTACGTGTGTCCTACTTTTCTCGAGGTACGCGCGCCGCTGGGCCGCGGCAATCTCGCGAACCAGCAGCGCGATTGGCGTGAGAATGACGACGAGCACAATCACCCAGCCCCACCAGTGAAACGAGACGAATTGCGAAAAGGTGACGTGTCCGTCCGCCTGCGAGCGCCCGCTGAGCGCCACCTCGCGTGCAGGTGCGACAAAGTTTTTGAACTGACCTTGCGTCGCGGTGAACTGCGCGGGCACGAGACCCGTATTAAGGACCTTTAGTCGTTGGTAGCCGTAGGCACCGACGGGCGCGCTCGACATCACTCGCGAACGAATCAGTGGATTGAGTATCCAAAGCGGCAAGCCGACCAGCACGATGAAGAAAAGTCGATCGAAGGCGCGACGAACGTTCTGGTCGATATGACGGCGGACGAGAACGATCAGCGCCACGCCCAACGCCAGAAACGGCAGCGCGGAACCGAGCCAACCGAGTCCCCACACGGTCGCCACGGTCACGCCCTTGACGTCGGCGCTGGTGAGGGTCCATGGATCGATTGAGCTCGATGAGTTTGCCTTGGTCTCGAACGTACCGTTCGCAAAGACGTGAACGACTCGACGGGTGTCGAGTGTCCGCGATCCGGGCGCGATGATCGAGACCGTTTCGCCACGGTGGACGTGCGAATGTGGGGCTAAGGGACGATCTATCACTAAGGAACCGACGCACACTTGGGGACACATCGCCGTCGCGTTCGTGCGCAAGAGCATTCCCCCGCTTATGGTCCATCCCACCTGCACGACGAACGCGGCGATGACGAGGAAGTAGAGAACCCGTAGCTCGAAGGACAGGCCAGATTTGAGCGTCCGAGCACCGTGGTTCGTGGAGCGATCGCTCACGGCATCAACTCACTGCCAACGGATGGGGAAATGGACGTTCACGCATAGAAGGTCACGGCTAAGAGTAGAGCATGACGTCGTCCCCCACTGCCCCACCAGCGAGGTTGGCGACATCCACCATGCCTATCGAGTCTTGAGATGAGCCAGACTTTGCTCCACTAACCAACGAAACGTCGGATCGGGTGCCTCGAGCAACTCGGGATGCCACTGCACGCCTAACACTGCACCGTCACTGGTCTCGAATCCTTCAATCACTCCGTCACTCGCCACCGCGCTCACGACGAGCCCCTCGCCGAGTGACTGGACCGTCTGGTGGTGCAACGAGTTCACTTCGACGTGCTCGCCTATGAGCTCGCTCAGGGCTGTCCCGGGTGACACGGTCACNNCCCCGACAGATCGCCAGGACCGGCATGTCTCGCTCGCGGGCCGCCGTATAAAGGGCGAACTCCCACTCGTCCCGATCGACTTCGAGGGTGCCGAGTTTCTCGTGATGCGCAGCACGGTAATGCGAGGGATCGACGTCCGCTCCCCCACTTAGAACGAGCCCGTCGAGTCGTTCAATCATTGCTCCTGGGTCCGCGTCGCGCGTTAACTCAACCGGTAGCGCCCCGGCGAGAGCGAGTGAATGCACGTAGTCGCTGAAATGCACATCCACGAGCAGCCCCGACAATCCTTTCGGTACCGCGTCGCCCAACCATGACGCAGGCCACCGGCGGCCCGTCACCCCGATGAGCGGTTTCTTCACGCTCGAAGTCTAGGTTCGTACGAGGCCGCGAAGGCTCCGAACGCTCCGCTCTCAATGGCGGTTGGCCGCGTCTTCCGTCGCAATGAGGTTTCGCGCCGCGCGCGCTTCGTCCACGCGTGAGACCGGCGTCGTCTGGGGTGCACGATGCAAACCTTCGGGGTCACTTTGGGCCCGCTCTTCGATCCGTTCAATCGCCAACGCCAGCGCTTCAAGTGTTTGGGGGCTTTCGGTTTCGGTGGGTTCGAACATCAACGCCTCTTCCACGATGAGCGGGAAGTAGACGGTTGGCGCATGAAAGCCCTCTTCGAGCAGGGCCTTGGCGACGTCCAGACCACGCACGCCGTAGGCGTCCTTCAGTTTGGTCGCACTGAGCACGCACTCGTGCATGCAGATACGGTCGTAGGCCGAAGGCAACGTTTTTTCGAGACGCTTGCGCAGCCAGTTCGCGTTGAGCACGGCGTGCTGGGAGACGCGGGTCAGTCCGTCACCACCATGCACGTCAATGTAGGCGAGGGCACGCGCGAGCACCATGGCGTTACCGTGCCACCCGTGCGTGCGACCAATCGAATGAACCGGACGACGCCATTCGAACGCACCACTCTCGGTGCGCGCCGCCTTCGGGCCCGGCAAGAAGTCCGCGAGGCGCGACGAGACCGCCACGGGTCCCGCACCGGGGCCCCCGCCGCCGTGGGGAGTGGCGAAGGTCTTGTGCAAGTTCATGTGCACGATGTCAAAGCCCATGTCCCCGGGTCGTACCGCGCCGAGAATCGCGTTGAGATTTGCCCCGTCGTAGTACAAAAGGCCGCCCACGTCGTGCACCGCGTGGGCGATCTCGACGATCTCTTCTTCGAAGAGTCCCACCGTGTTGGGATTGGTCAGCATGATGCCCGCGACGTCGGGCCCGAGCGCCGCCTTTAACGCGTCAAGGTCAACGAGTCCCCGGTCGTTCGAAGGAATGGTCGTGACCTCGTAACCGCCGAGAGTGACCGACGCCGGATTCGTACCGTGTGCCGAGTCAGGNNTGCAAGGTCGCGGCGCTCATTCCCGTGATGACGCAGAGCTTCTCTTCGAGCGTCACGAGCAGCTCGAGCCAGCCCTGGGCAAGTTCACCCGGCACCCCGGGGTGCACGGTGTTGAGTCCAGGATCCGCCGCGACGGCATCACAGAATTTCGGGTTGTACTTCATGGTGCAACTNNACGTCGTCGTTGAGGTGTTCGCTCGGCACGAGTTGGTCGAGGGGTGTCGCGGGCACTCTCGTCGTTCGCAGCTGAAACGATGAACGCCCCGGCACCGACATCTCGAACATCGTGGGTTCGCTCTCTCGCCCGAGCAAGGGTGCGGACGCCGCGCGTCCCCCGGGGGCGGCATTTGTAATCGTCATCGCACCACCTTTCGCAGCGTGTCCACGTAGTGATCTATTTGTTCCACCGTGCGTCGCTCGGTGACGGTGACGAGCACCACGTTCTCGCCGTGCTCGATCGAAGGATCGTCGCCGTGGCAGAGTTCGCCGACACTGAGTCCACCGAGCACGCCATCGTCGCACATGGCCCGAAGCACTTCATTGGCACTCTTGGGAAGTCGCAGTGCGAACTCACGGAAGAAGGGTGCGCGGTTCGCCGGGGTAACCCCGTCAACCTTGCACGCCTCGTCAAAGAGGTAGCGCGCGCCCTGGGCGCAGCGGAGCGCCACCTCGCGTAGACCTTGGGTACCGAGCCAGCCGAGTTGGATGGCCGCTGTCACGGCCATGAGCGTTTGATTCGTGCATACGTTCGACGTTGCCTTCTCGCGTCGAATGTCCTGTTCTCTCGCGCGCAGTGTCGTCACGAACGCGCGGCGGTCACTCGAATCGACCGTCTCTCCGACGATCCTTCCCGGCAATCGACGGACCTGATCCGTACTGCACGCGAAGAGCCCTAGGTACGGTCCGCCGAACGCGAGGGGCGTGCCGAATGGTTGACCCTCGCCCACGAAGACGTCCGCGCCCCACTGACCCGCGGTCTTAAGGACGCCCGCGGCGACCGGATCGGCCGCGATTACGAAGAGCGCGTCGTGGGCGACACTGTGGCGCTTCGCGGCGGTGAGGTCTTCGAGGACGCCGAGATAATTTGGATACGCCGCGATGACCGCCGCGGCGTCGCCCATGTCAACCGAGTCCCACTGCGTCACGCCGTTCGCCAACGGCACCTCGAGAATCTCGTGACCGGTCCCGGCGGCGAAGGTCTTCGCGACCTCGCGCCAGTGCGGGTGCACCCCCGAGGAAATGACCATCTTTTGGCGTTGCGTGGCGCCCGCAGCCATGTTGAGTGCCTCGACCAACGCCGTCGCGCCGTCGTATAACGAGGCGTTCGCTATTGGTAGACCACTCAGTCGCGCAACCATGGTCTGATATTCGAAGATCGCCTGGAGCACGCCTTGGGCGACCTCGGGTTGATAGGGCGTGTAGG
>PKZI01000241.1 GCA_003133005.1 Acidimicrobiaceae bacterium
GGCACCAAGTTCCCCACCCTCGGTCAGATTTCCTATGACGACTTGTCCGCGAGTTACGAAGAACTTGCCTTCGGCCTGCTCGAAGGTGGCGTTGACGTGCTGTTGGTAGAGACGGTCTATGACCTACTCTCCGCCAAGGCGGCGATCGCGGCGTGTCATCGCGCAATGCAGCGACACGGACGCGTCGTTCCCATCCAGACCCAAGTGACGATTGAATTGACCGGCAGAATGCTCCCCGGCACCGAGATCGGTGCCGCGATCACTGCGTTGTCGCCACTGGGTATCGACGTACTCGGTCTCAACTGCGCGACCGGTCCCGTTGAGATGTACGAGCCTCTGCGTCAGTTAAGCGAGACCGCTCCGATGCCCCTCGCCTGTTTGCCCAACGCCGGCCTACCCAGTGTCGTCGAGGGAAAGATGCACTACGACCTGACGCCCGAGGCGCTCGCGGAACATCTGTCGAAGTTCGTCGCCGAGTACGGCGTCCAGATTGTGGGTGGCTGTTGCGGCACGACGCCCGCGCACCTCGATCAGGTTGTGAAGGCGATTCGCCCACTTCACGCCGCCAAGCGCGCCCCCAAGCTCGATGCGGCCGTTGCCTCTATCTACGCGGCCACCTCCTACGACCAGGATCGCTCGGTGCTCTTGGTGGGCGAACGTACCAACGCGAACGGCTCGAAGCTGTTTCGAGAAGCAATGCTGTCGGGCGACTGGGATACGTGTGTCGCGATAGGACGCGAGCAAATCAAAGAGGGTGCACACGTCCTGGACGTCTGTGTGGACTACACCGGTGCGGACGGCGTGAGCGACATGAATGAACTCATGAGTCGCCTGGCGACCCAATCGTCCGTACCAATCATGGTCGACACGACCGAGACCAAGGTCGCGCGCCAAGCGCTGACGTGGCTCGGTGGTAAGGCGATCTTGAACTCGGTGAACCTCGAAGAAGGCGACGGTCCCGGTACTCGTCTGGACGGCTTCCTCTCACTCGCGTCCGAATTTGGTTCCGCGGTCGTGGCGACGTGCATCGACGAGGAGGGCCAGGCGCGCACCGCGGACTGGAAGGTGCGTGCCGCAACCGCCATCACCGAGCTCGCCGTGTCGCGCTACGGACTCAACGCAGAGGACATCTTCATTGACCCCCTCGCGCTGCCCTTGTCGACGGGCATGATCGAATCTCGTCGCGACGGCATCGAGACGATCGAAGCGATACGACGAATGAAAAACGAGCTGCCCGGCGTGCGTACGATCCTCGGCCTTTCGAACGTCTCGTTCGGACTCAACCCCGCCGCGCGACAAGTGCTCAACAGCGTTTTCCTCCACGAATGTGCCGAGGCGGGTCTGGACGCCGCGATCGTGCACGCGTCGAAGATTCTTCCACTCGCCAAAGTCGACGAGGAGGCTCGACGCGTGTGTCTCGACCTCATCTACGACCGGCGCAGTGACGACTACGACCCTCTCGCGCAACTACTGCGCCTCTTTGAAGGTGTCTCGGTGTCGTCCCAGAACGTCGCGTCCCTCGACGACCTAGAGCTACATGAGCGTCTACGACGGCGCATCATCGAGGGTGCGCGCGTCGGACTCGAAGATGACCTCGCGGCCGCGATGGGTGAAGGCCTCGCTCCACTCAGCATTGTGAACGATCTGTTGCTCGACGGCATGCGCGAGGTCGGTGACCTGTTCGCGTCAGGCGAGATGCAGTTGCCATTCGTCCTTCAAAGCGCCGAGACGATGAAGGCCGCCGTGGCGTACCTTGAACCGTTTATGGAAAAAAGCGACCAAGGCGGTCGCGGACGCGTCGTGCTCGCGACCGTAAAGGGCGACGTCCACGATATTGGTAAGAATCTGGTTGACATCATCCTCACCAACAACGGTTATGAGGTCGTGAATCTGGGCATCAAAGTTGGTATCAACGAGATGCTGACTGCAGTCGAAGAGCACCACGCGGACGCGCTCGGCATGAGCGGTCTGCTGGTGAAGTCGACACTCATCATGCGCGAGAACCTCGAGCTGATGAACGAGCGCGGCATGAGTAAAACGCCCGTTCTGCTCGGGGGCGCCGCCCTCACGCGCACCTACGTCGAGCGCGATCTACGCGGCGTCTACGAAGGCCGCGTCTTTTACGGCAAGGACGCCTTCGAGGGACTTAGAGTGCTCGACCGTCTAGGCGAGCTCGAAAAGTCGGGCGAGGATGATCCGAATTTCGGGCGTGAGATCTCCGAACGAAAGGTGCATCGACGTCTTCCGGGCGCCGTCGACGAGACGCCGGGCATGCTCACCACGAGAAGTCCCGATGTCGGCACCGACAATCCGCTCTTCGTGCCACCCTTTCTCGGGAGTCGCGTGGCCAAGGGCATGTCGATCGACGAGATCAGCGACTATCTCAATTTGACGGCGCTCTTTCGAAATCAATGGGGATACCGTCCAGAAAACGGTGAGGACGATCCCGCTTTTAAATTACGCGTTAGCGCCGTGCTGCGCGAACAGATCGGTATCGCCAAGGAGGAGGACCTCCTAGTGCCCCAAGTTGTCTGGGGCCATTTCGCCGCCGCGTCTGAAGGCAACGATCTCATCATCTTTGGCGACGACACCCGAAATGACGAAATCGCACGTTTCGTCTTTCCTCGTCAGCGCCAAGCGCCCTTTTATTGCATCGCGGATTTCTTCCGTCCAACCGACAGCCCAGACCACGACTACGCCAGTTTCATGCTCGTCACGATGGGAGCCAAGGTCTCCGAGCGTTGCCAAGAGCTTTTCGCCGAGAATCGCTACACCGACTACCTGATGCTTCACGGATTAGGCGTCGAAATGGCCGAGGCGCTCGCGGAGTTGTGGCACAAGAGGATCCGCGAGGAACTCGGCTTCGACGATCAGGACGGACCGACCCTCACGGGCCTCTTTCGCCAGCAGTACCGAGGGGGACGCTATTCGTGGGGTTACCCCGCGTGCCCGGACCTCACGGACAACGCCAAGGTCGCCGAGCTCCTCGAAGCCAAGCGCATTGGGGTAAGTGTCTCCGAAGGTTTCCAGCTCCATCCCGAACAGACGACCGATGCGATCATCTGCCATCACCCCATGGCGAAGTACTTCGTCGCGTAACAATTCCGTGATTCTGCATCGATTCGACAGCGACACTTGCTGCCGCTAACGAGAGAGTCCGGTGTCGCGTTCCTGTTCCTTCACATCAGGAAACATTTCTTGGAGTAGAAACTGGACCCTGGGAAGAATTTGATGCTCCGGGTAGTACCTGACTAAAAGTTCGAGACCCTCGTCGGCAGTCTGGAAGCCGCATAACTTGTATAGCTCACGAATGTCATCTTGATCACGTTCGACCCGAGACGCCATGAGTTTCATCGCGAGGAGATACTCAGGAGAAGCTGCAGCCACACTTTGGTGATCGCTCTCCTAGACACCAATCCGATTTTCGTCGTCCCCAGGCATG
>PKZI01000056.1 GCA_003133005.1 Acidimicrobiaceae bacterium
GCCCTTCGGGCACACCAAGATTTCGACGTCGTGCGTGGCCGCGCGACGAAGGACCAGAGACAGCAACGTCACATCCCCCAACTACGTTCATTCTCATGTTCGCCAACCGAAGTGACCTGAATGAGCGTCAACGTGAAGCGGCGTCATTCGGCGATACGGCACTGCGAATCATCGCCGGTCCTGGCACCGGCAAGACGACGCCGCNNAGATCGTGGGGCGAGTGCGAGCCCTGCGTAATTCCGCGCACGTGCAGCGCGTCGTTGGAGGGACCTTCCATTCCGTCGCACACCAAACACTGCGGCGCGTGCACGCAGGCGTTGGCTTGAGCGAGAATTTCGGCGTCATCGATCAAAGCGACGCGGCTGACCTGATGGACCTCGTTCGCAGTGACCTTCGCGTCGTCAGCAACGAACGCCGGCTCCCAAAGAAGAACACTCTCGCCGCGTTGTATTCACGAACGGTAAACACTAGTCTTGCGTTGCGCGAGGTGATGGCCGAACACACGCCGTGGTGCGCCGACAGCCATGAGCAGGTGGGAACAATCTTCAGCGCCTTCGTCGCGCGCAAGAGCAAACTCGGACTACTCGATTTTGACGACTTGTTGCTTTACTGGCGCGCATCAGCGACGGACCAGACCCTTGGCTCGAAGCTCGCCGGTTCTTACGACCACATTCTCGTGGACGAATTTCAAGACGTGAATTTGCTGCAACTCGAGATTTTAATGGCGCTACGCAAGCATGATCCGCGAATCACCCTCGTCGGTGACGACGCGCAGGCAATCTACGGTTTCCGTGGCGCATCGCCACGATTCCTCCTCGACGCGCCCGACTATTTCGCCAATCTTTCGACCATCACGCTCGAGGTGAACTATCGATCATCAGGGGCGATTCTGGACGTTGCCAACGCCGTGGCGCGCGACGCACCCGAAGGATTCTGCGCCGTTCTTCGAGAACATGCGCCCATTCTGGGTGCATGCACGCCCCTCCTCGTGCATTGCAATGACGAGCGACAACAGTCAGAAGCTGTAGCGGATCGGATCCTCGAGCTCTACGAACAAGGCATGCTCCTCCAACAGCAAGCCGTCCTGTTTCGAGCAGCACATCACAGCGCCGACCTCGAGATCGAACTATCCAGACGACGAATTCCCTTCGTCAAGTACGGAGGGCTTCGCTATCTCGAAGCTGCACACGTGAAGGACCTCCTCGCGGCCTTTCGACTCGCCGACAATCCGCGAGACGAGATGGCGTGGTTTCGGATTTTTCAGTTGATGCCTGGCGTCGGTCCAGCGAGGACTCGACGAGCGATTGACGTACTGCGCGACAACGACCGATCCCTGCCGCTCTCCTTTGAGACTGCCAAGTTTAAGTGGCCGGACGTCGAAGCGGTCTTACCGCTCGAAGTGCGTGTTGCCGGCGCTGCACTCTTTGACGCGCTGTCATTGAAGGGCCACGAACCGGTGATGGCCCACGCGCAAAGAATTCGCGACGCGCTCGCCCCCTTCATCATCGCGAGTTACGACGATGCGTCGTCTCGCCTCGAAGACCTCGGCGCTCTCGTGCTCGCGTGCCACGAGTCCACTCGATTGAGCACCGTCGCGGCAGAGCAAGTTCTCGAACCGCCATCTTCGACCGGCGATCTCGCCGGACCTCCGATGGTGGACGAGGACTGGGTGGTGCTCTCGACTGTTCATTCAGCCAAGGGCCTCGAGTTCGATGCCGTGCACGTCATCCACGCGGCCGACGGAAATTTCCCTTCGGATATGGCGCTCGGTTCGCGCGAAGGGCTCGAAGAAGAGCGACGACTTTTCTACGTCGCTCTTACGAGGGCCCGGCGCAACCTCGCAATCTACGTGCCGCTTCGCTATCACCATCATCGCGGTGGCGACAATCATTCCTGGGTCCAGCCGTCGAGGTTTCTTAGCGACAAGGTGCGAACCACATTGCTGGACGAACCGTCGCGCAACGTGAGCAGGCAGTCTCAATCAGACGAAGTGAACGTCGTGATCGACGGGCCCAGCATCGTCGAAAGTCAACTGTCAAAACTATGGTGACAACGACGTGAACTAAATCACGAGTTCCAGGAGAAGTTTTGTGAGCTCTGCTTGACGCTCGCCAAGTGACGCGAAGAATTCACGGTCGCACCGCTCAACCTCCGCGATGGCTCGACTCACGAGGGCACCGCCCTTCGTGCTTACTCGCAGGGACCATGCCCGATTGTCGCCTGGAAATGCCGATCTTTTGACCAGACCTCGAGTCTCGAGCGCACGAAGAACTTGGGAGGTCATCATCGGGTCGGTGGCTGCGTGCTCGGCCAAGTGTCGCTGCGTCACGCGTCCGTCAGTTTGTATCCATAACAGGGACGCCAGCAGGACGAATTGTACGTGGGTGAGCCCAAACGGTTTGAGGGTTGCACGAATGGCCGCTTGCCAGCGATTCGTGCATCGCCACAACAAGTAGCCCGGACTCTGCTCGGCGTGCTCAAATTCCGTAGTGAGTTGCATCTCTTGCTTCGGTGTCGACGTCGGACTCATTTGATCGCCAACACTCGATGTCACGCGATTCAGGACGTCTCGGCGACGAGCACCAGCCGATCAAGGTCAGGTTGGGCGCCCCTCACGAATCCACCACCCAAGATCCTGCGCCACAACCACGACAAGGGTCCCGCGATGGAGATTGCAACGTCGATCACGCTGCCACCGTCCGCGCGCTTCGTAACACGGTGCGAAAAAGTCAAGCGCGCTCCGGGCATCACCGAGACGTCGTCGAACTGTTCGTCGTCAATGAGACGCTCGACCACGAATTTCACCTTTGGGCCCCCCTTGGGCTTAAGGACGCCCGTCGCACCTTGGGCGAACGGACCGTTTAATCGAACCCACTGCGTGTCGTGGTTCCAATCGGGCCACGTCCCAACGTCCGCCCATCGGGCGAAAAACGCTGCGGGTGCGGCGGTGGACTCTGCGTGTGCGGTAGTTATAAGGGCCATGTAAGATAGTATGCACGCTTAGTTTCTTTGTGTCAAATCTAACCGTCACGTTTAAGCGAAAATAGGTCGAACTCTCAGTCTTCCAACACCGCTCTCACATCTTTTTCACAATTGGCCTTCTTAGTCTTAATGATGTTCCTTTGAAAGGAGAACCAATGAAGAAGACATCACGAGTAATTACCGCATTAGCAATGGTAGGAGTCCTCGGCGTGGGCCTGCCGGTCGCAGCCGGTGCGTCATCGGGTTCGGGCAGTTCTACGACCACGACGGCGAGTACGCCATGGACCACCTGGAAGGCAACGTGGGTCACATACATCACGGGCATCAAGGCGATTAACGCCACGTTCCACGCTTCGGTCAGCAGCGCACGAGCAACCTACAAAAGCGCTCTCGCTAGTGCAACCACCAAGGCAGAGCGCCAAGCAGCGCTCGTCGCCTTGAATGTTTCGGTCGAAGCCGCGATTACGACGCGCGTCACGGCGATCACTGCGGCGGGGAGCCCTCCTACGCCGCCCGCTGGCTATAACGGCACGGCCTGGATCGCTGGGTTCCAAGCTGCCAACGAGACCTACCGAACGTCAGTTGCGAACGCCCAAGCTACGTACGCCACGTCACTGAGCACGGCGACTACCGCAACGGCGCGTCAAGCCGCCCGAGGCGCACTCGAAACCGCACTGGGCAATGCCCTAAGCGTTCGAGCCACCGCCATGGCTTCACTAGGACCGGCGCCTACGCACCCCGGCTCCCCGTCCTAAATCCCAGTAACACGACACGAGGCGCGTCCTTCTAGGACGCGCCTCGTGTCGTCGTAGACGTTTCAGTTCGAGTTCATGAATCGGCGAAGGGCCAACGGCACGCAGACCGCGATGATCAAGAAACACCAAAAGATCATCGATACGACGGGGTGCGCGAGTTGCCACGAACCTGTCGTGTTGGTTCCTTGGGTCACGTGGCGAACCGATGCCACGAGCGCGGATAACGGATCCCAATCGCCAATGGTGCGCGGGATCAATTTCAGTCCCGCGATTGGCACAAAAGTTCCCGCAAGGAACGATAAGGGAAAGACAATGGCGAATCCAATGCCTTGCATCGCATCTGAGCTTTTAACGATCATCCCGAGCAGGACACCAAACCACGTGAAGGCAGAAAGTCCGAGCAACATGAGCAACAAGAATTCGACGAATCCGAACGGACTCATGTGAGGGCGCCAGCCGAGGGCGAGACCCATCCCCGCGACGATGACGATTCCGAGTATTTGCTCGAGGATTTGGCCAATGACCTGCGACGAGATCACCGACAATCTCGTCACCGGTAGGGAACGAAATCGGTCGATGACGCCGGTGTTGAAGTCAGTCGCGGTGGCGACGCCTGCGCCAATCACGCCGAAGGCAAGACTCTGGCCCAAGAGACCGGGCAGTAGGTAGTTCTGGTAGGACATCCCTTTGATATGAATCGCCGATCCAAACACGTACAAGAAAAGCAGGGTGAAGACCAGAGGTTGGATGGTGACGTCACTTAAGCGTTGCGGAACACGAGGAATCGTCTGCAATCCTCGCACGATCAACAGTCCCGTTTCACGCAAGAAACGCCGCAGGCTCCCAGGACGCCGCGGCAGCGGTTCATCGCCCGGTCGGGTCATACTGGCGAGTGTCATCGTCATGGCGTCACCTCTTTCATTGCTGGTTCGTTTTCGTAGGACTCCGGGACTTGGCCCGTCAGCGCTAAGAAGGCGTCATCGAGCGTGGGGCGGCGCAGTGCGATCTCGTCAATATGCGCACCCACGCCCGACAATGCGCTCGTGACGGCCGCGAGGTCCGCAAGATCGTGGGGTGCAGGAACTGACACGGTCCTTCGGTTGTGATCGACCACCACCTGAAACGTGGCGGACAAGGCATCGACAATTAAGACGACGGCGCTCGCGTCGACGCCGACCACGTCCACTCGTTGATCACCAATCTGAGATTTAAGTTCGCTCGGTGTTCCCGCGGCGACGACCCGTCCGTGATCAATCAGCACGATGTGATCAGCGAGGGCGTCCGCCTCTTCGAGATATTGCGTCGTCAGAAAAAGTGTGACCCCCGCTTGCACGAGTTCACGAATCGTGGACCAGACGACCTGGCGACTGCGAGGGTCTAGACCGGTTGTCGGTTCGTCGAGCATCAGGACCTTCGGTTGGACGACAAGACTCGCCGCGAGGTCGACACGTCGACGCTGCCCGCCCGACACGGATTTGACCAATTTGTCGCGAAATTCCCCGATGTCGAAACGATCAATCAAACCTTCGACAATTCTCGTCGCCGACCCTTTGGGATAACCCCGGAGTCGAGCCATGAGAAGAAGATTCTCTTGCGCCGTCAGGTTGTCCTCGAGTGCGGCGAATTGGCCGGTGAGCGACACGACACCTCGGACGGCGTCTGCGTCTCGTACGACGTCGTATCCGCACACCGTTGCGNNCGACCGCGACGAAGTCACCGAAGTGTTTGCTCAGCCCCTTCGCGACGACGACTGATTCGTCATTTCTGATCGCGTCATTACTCATGGCACTAGTGTATAGTGACTGTAAAGATTTAGCAACTAAATCTATTGGACTTTTGCTGGAGTGCTGGAGGGAGTGACCATGATCGAGAACCCTGAGCCTTCGGGAGTACTCGCGTGGCTTCACTCGCTTCGTTTGCAGTACGAAGAAGCCACCGATACTGACAACGAAGGTTTGCGCGAACGC
>PKZI01000136.1 GCA_003133005.1 Acidimicrobiaceae bacterium
TGCGCCGCGATGGGCGATCCCGAGGCGGACTTCGACGCCCTCTTGAGCGAGCAGGCGGATCTTCAGACGAAGATCGACGCGGCCGGTGCATGGGACCTTGAACGAACGCTCGAAATCGCGATGGACGCCCTACGTCTTCCGCCACCGAACGCCGATGTCACGACGCTCTCGGGTGGCGAGCGACGCCGGGTGGCGCTTTGCCGGCTCTTGCTCTCCAAACCCGACNNTCACCCACGACCGCTACTTCCTCGACAACGCCGCGTCATGGATCCTTGAGCTCGACCGCGGTCACGGAATCCCGTGGGAAGGCAACTATTCGTCGTGGCTCGAACAAAAACAAGCACGGCTCGCATCAGAAGAGAAGGCGGACAAGGCGCGTCAAGGCGCACTCGAACGTGAGCTCGAGTGGATACGGATGTCCCCTCGCGCACGCCAGAGCAAGGGAAAGGCTCGCGTCAGTGCGTTCAACGAACTGGTGGCCGAATCTGAGGCGGCCGAGCGTCGCGCGGATCGACTCGAGATCGCGATTCCGCCAGGTCCTCGACTCGGCGACGTCGTGGTGAATGCGAAGAACTTAATGAAGGGATTCGACGATCGATTACTGATTGAGGACCTCACGTTTCTCTTGCCGCCAGGGGGCATCGTAGGCGTCATCGGTCCCAACGGCGCGGGGAAAACAACGCTATTCAAGATGATGTTGGGACAGGAGAAACCTGACGGAGGAACAATCGAGGTCGGTAGCACCGTGCAGTTCGCCTACGTAGACCAGAGTCGTGACGGTCTTGATCCGCAAGCCACGGTATTTGACGAGATTAGCGAGGGACAAGAGCAAATGGTGGTTGGGAATCGCGAGATTCACGCACGCGCCTACGTGGCGAGCTTTGGGTTCAAGGGGAGCGATCAACAGAAGAGAGTTGGCGAGATCTCCGGCGGTGAGCGCAACAGGGTGCAGTTGGCCAAGGTGCTGCGACGTGGCGGCAACGTGCTGCTACTCGACGAGCCGACCAATGATCTCGACGTCGATACGTTGCGCGCGCTCGAAGACGGACTTTTGACTTTCCCTGGTTGTGCCGTCGTGATCAGCCACGATCGTTGGTTCCTCGACCGCATCGCGACCCACGTCCTCGCCTTCGAGGGCGACTCGGTTGTTCGCTGGTTTGAAGGGAACTTTACCGACTATGAAGCGGAACGCCATAAGCGTCTCGGAACCGACGCGGACCAGCCTCACCGATTTCGTTATAAACCTCTTACTCGGTCCTAGAGCTCGTAATTTTTTCGAAATGATTCCAGTGATTGCTAGGCCTATTCTTGGCAGGTGAGCAACGGGACCGATTATTCGACGTATTTACGAATAAACGACCTCCTCGAACTTCAGATCCCGCTCACCGACGATGCACCGGACGAGTTGCTCTTCATCGTTGTCCACCAGTCATACGAGCTCTGGTTCAAGGTCATTATCGACGAATTGGGCCGCGCCATTTCGGCGTTGAGTCGCGTTGAGCCATGGCGCGCAATCTCACACCTTCGTCGCATGGTCGCCATCGAGGATCTCCTGCTCGAGCACTTGCGCGTCCTCGAGTCGATGTCGCCGGAAGGTTTTCTCGAGTTCCGCGACCCACTCAACCCGGCGTCTGGTTTTCAGTCGTTTCAATTTCGAGCGATTGAGTTCTTGAGTGGAGCCGGCAAGAAAGCAATGCTGACCTTCGAACTCTTTGACGAGTCGCAGCGAAGGTGGTTGACCGATATTAGTAAATCACCGTCACTATGGTCTGAGTTCGAAATTTCGTTGCGATCGCTTTTTGGCGCGGACCAGTCGGCCGACGTCACCGAACTGCTGCGAACTTTGTATCTGAACCACGAAACGTCGGAGCTCTCGGCGCTGCATGCGGTCGCG
Source organism: Acidimicrobiaceae bacterium (assembly GCA_003133005.1). Classification (GTDB taxonomy): domain Bacteria; phylum Actinomycetota; class Acidimicrobiia; order Acidimicrobiales; family RAAP-2; genus RAAP-2. The sequence goes on from PKZI01000136.1 coordinate 1,895, forward strand.
GAGTTGATGATGGACCACGATGAACGGCTCGCCATGTGGCGTCACCAACACATGATGATGGCCGGGCGACAAATTGGCCGGCGACCTGGTACGGGCGGGAGTGAGGGAATGGCGTATTTGGATTCGACGATCACGCAGCGCCTCTATCCGTTGCTGTGGGCAGTGAGGTCGGTGTTGTGATCACGCGCGACGACTGTGAGAAATTCGACGAGCGCGACGTGCTCGCGCCACTTCGGAGGGAATTTCGTCTGAACGAAGGTGAGATTTACCTCGACGGCAACTCTCTCGGGCCGGTCAGTGAAGCATCTAGTCGGCGCGTGAATGAGGTTATCGACGTCGAGTGGGCAAAAGGACTCGTCAGGAGTTGGAACACGGCAGGTTGGATAGATGCACCAACGCAGTTAGGCGACAAGTTGGCGCCGCTCATTGGAGCTCGACCCGGTGAGGTGCTCGTCGCCGACACGCTCACGTTTCTCCTGGCGAAGTTGATTGGCGGTGCACTCGAACTGCGCAGCGATCGACACGTGATACTCACCGACGCAGCGAATTTCCATTCGGACCTCTACATCGTCGAGGCGATGGCGGCGCACGCGAGACGACCAGTGATCGTGAAGGCGATCGATCGCGAAACGTTAGACGAGCATTTGGACACTGACGTCGCTCTCGTGATGTTGACGCACGTGGATTTTCGCACCGGTGAGATGCTCGAGATGAAGGGGATCACCGAGAAGGTCCACGCGGCGGGCGCATTGATGCTTTGGGACCTTGCCCACTCGACGGGGGCGGTGCCCGTCGACCTGACGGGTTGCGACGTTGATTTCGCTGCGGGCTGTGGCTACAAGTACCTCAACGGAGGACCGGGGGCACCCGCGTTCATGTACGTGCGCGATCGTTGGCAGGGCGTGACGACGAACCCGTTACCGGGTTGGCTAGGTCACGCGCGCCCCTTCGATTTTGAGATGCATTACGAGCCCGCCAAGGGAATGCGGGCATTCATCACGTCGTCGCCTTCGGTCATGGCGCTTGGCGCCCTCGACGGCGCGCTTGATGTGTTCGCTCGCGCGCCGATGAAAGACATTCGCACGAAGAGCCTTGCGTTAACAGACCTTTTCATCGCGCTCGTGGAAGAAAAGTTGCCCGCCGTCTTTGAGGTCGTGACGCCGCGCGAGCACGACAAACGAGGCAGCCAGGTCGCGCTTCGTCATCGTGACGGGTACGGCATTGTTCAAGCGCTTATTGAACAAGGAGTCATTGGGGACTTTCGCGCGCCCGACATCTGTCGATTTGGTTTCACGCCGCTCTATCTTCGATTCGTCGACGTCTATGACGCGATTGATCGTCTCGTTGACGTGATGGAACGCGATCTTTACCTTGACGAGAGGTACATGGTTCGTAACGCCGTTACCTGATTACTGAGAGAAAATAATCNNCGAACGACGTCTTGTTCGATGATTGGTCCTTCGTCGAGCTCGGGTGTGACGAAGTGAGCAGTCGCACCAATTAGTTTGACGCCGCGCTCGTAAGCCTGGTGGTAGGGTCTCGCACCCTTAAAGCCTGGCAGGAACGAGTGGTGAATGTTGATAGCCCGTCCGTTGAGTTCGCCACAGAGGTCGCTTGAGAGCACTTGCATGTAACGCGCGAGAATCACGACGTCCACGCGGTATTTCTCGAGGATCACGCGAAGTTCGTCTTCGGCTGACGCTTTGGTGGCGGGCGAAACCGGGATCTCAAAGAACGGCACGCCG
>PKZI01000218.1:0-4647 GCA_003133005.1 Acidimicrobiaceae bacterium
TACCTCAACAACTACCGCATGGCTGAGCTGCACGCCAAGGAGGCGCCCGACCGAGTCTGGGAACTCGAACAGTGGGGCGCTCTTTTCGACCGGACCAAGGACGGCAAGATTCTCCAGCGCGACTTCGGTGGTCACCGTTACGCGCGACTCGCGCACGTGGGCGACCGCACGGGTCTCGAGCTCATTCGCACGCTCCAGCAAAAGGTCGTGTCGATGGGCACCGACGTCTTCATGGAATGCAAGGTCCTCAAGCTCGTGCACGATGCCGACGGTCGCGTCGCGGGTTGTGTGGGTTACTGGCGAGCGACCGGTGAGTTCGTGACGTTCGCCGCCAAGGCCGTCATCCTCGCCACGGGCGGCGCGGGTAAGTCGTGGAAATTCACCTCCAACTCATGGGAGGGAACCGGCGACGGTCACGCCATGGCCTTGTGGGCAGGCGCGCAGTTGATCGACATGGAATGCATCCAGTTCCACCCCACAGGCATGGTCTGGCCGCTCAGCGTGCGCGGTCTGCTGGTCACCGAAGGCGTGCGCGGCGACGGCGGTGTGTTGCGCAACTCCGAGGGCAAGCGCTTCATGTTCAACTACGTCGCCGACATGTTCCGCGCCGAGACCGCCGACTCCGAGGACGAGGCGGACAAGTGGTACGACGACCACACCGCGGGTCGCCGTCCCCCCGAACTGCTCCCTCGCGACGAAGTCGCGCGCGCGATCAATTCAGAAGTCAAAGCGGGTCGCGGAAGCCCGCACGGCGGGGTCTACCTCGACATCGCCTCACGGCGCAGTCCCGAATTCATTCGTCGTCGTCTTCCTTCGATGTACCACCAGTTCATGGAGCTCGCCGGCGTGGACATCACGACCGAATCCATGGAAATCGGTCCGACGAACCACTACATCATGGGCGGCGTGAAGGTCGACCCCGAGACGGCGGCGACGCTGGCGCCGGGGCTCTTCGCGGCGGGTGAAGTCGCGGGTGGGATGCACGGCGCGAACCGACTCGGTGGGAACTCGCTGAGCGACCTGATCGTCTTTGGCAAGCGCGCGGGCATGGGCGCGGCCGAGTACATCGAGTCGGGTCAAGCGGCGACGTCACTCGACATGGGCGAGGTCGAAGCCGCGGTGAAGGACGCACTCGCGCCCTTTGAGCGCACGACAGGTGAGAACCCCTACACCATCCAGCACGACCTCCAGGACATGATGCAGGTAAACGTGGGCATCATCCGCACCCAGAGTGAACTCGAGTTCGCCGCGAGCCAACTCGAAGTTTTCACTGAACGCGTCAAGAACATCGCGGTCAAGGGCGGTCGCGCCTACAACCCGGGTTGGAACCTCACGACGGACCTGCCGGCCATGCTCACGGTCTGTGAGTGCGTCACCAAGGGAGCCACGCTACGCAAGGAGTCGCGCGGGGGTCACACGCGCGAGGACTATCCCCAAGCCGACCCGGCGTTCGCGAAGTTCAACTTCGCCCATTCGTCCAACGGCGGCAACTGGGACAGCCCCATTGAAACGGTCGAGTCACCGCTACTCGAGATGCCACCCGAACTCAAAGCACTTCTCGAGGAGGACCACTAATGGCCGACGTCACGATGCGAATCTGGCGCGGGGACGCCAACGGCGGTGCTCTCGAGACGTACACACTGAGTCAAAACGAGGGTGAGGTCGTCCTTGACGTCATTCACCGGATCCAAGCGACCGAGGCGCCCGACCTCGCGTGTCGCTGGAACTGCAAGGCCGGAAAGTGCGGTTCGTGTTCGGCCGAGGTCAACGGCAAGCCGCGGCTCATGTGCATGACACGCATGGACGAGTTGCCCGAGGGTGACGTCACCGTCACACCAATGAAGACGTTCCCGATCATCCGTGACCTCGTGACCGACGTCTCGTTCAACTACGTCCAAGCGCAGAAAGTCCCGGCGTTGTTGCCGCCACCCATGCCCGAGGGCGGCTACCGCATGTTCCAAGAAGACGTCGAACGTGGCCAGGAGTTCCGCAAGTGCATCGAGTGCTTCCTTTGCCAGGACGTGTGTCACGTGATCCGCGACCACGAGGAGAACAAGGAGCACTACTCGGGACCGCGTTTCTTCATCCGATACGCCGAACTCGAGATGCACCCCCTTGATCAGAACGACCGACGCCACCTCGTGCGCGAGGAGATGGGCCTGGGCTACTGCAACATCACCAAGTGCTGCACCGAAGTGTGCCCCGAGCACATCCANNAATCGCTCCGCTGCCGACGCCGCCGTGCAGCCCGCGCCGTAGGTTGTGGCGGATTTTCTCAGTACGTCTTGGTTCGGGCGACTGAACGAGGCGCTGCGCGAGGCGGGTCAAGTACCAGCGAAGAAAGACGCGGTCATTCGAATCGTGTTCCAGTTCACCAACACGCCTAGTGGAGCGCCGGACGCCCTGACGTTCACGATCAAAGGAAGCGAGGCGAGCGTCGATCCCGGCGACAATTTGCTGGCTGACACGCTCGTGACCATCTCGTATCGAGATGCTCGATCGCTCTTTCGCGGCAAACTCGACAGTTCGTCAGCTCTTCGCGAAGGACGCGTCAAGGTGCGCGGCGACATTAATGCTCTTCTGCCGCTTGTGGAGTGGATGCAAAGCGCACACCCATTCGCGGACCCCGACGTAGATCGCGGTGACGAAGGTGACCTCGACGACTAGGGAACTTCTCCGTTCTTGAAAGGGCTTTTGCACCGTTCTGAAGCGACTTCGGTGCTAACGCCCATCAACTCGTGACAATTGCGACTCGGTCGCGCGTGTAGGGCGTGAGGTGGAGGACTCCGCCACTGCGATAACCAATATGGACACTCGTATCACCAAGTGTCGCAAACTCTTGTTCGAGGTACGCCATGACCACAGTCGCCCTCGACACACCGAGCGCTCTGGCGGCGGCGCCCGAACTCAATGGATCCGAGTACCCCACCACATTGAGCCCGAGAAAATGTTCACGCACAACCGTTCTCGCCACGCCATCGAGTTGCGCGCGATCATCGGTCGACAAGGTACTCTCACCCAACGTGAAATAAACGGCCGCTCGAATGGGAGGCTTCGGGCGCATCGTGGTTGTGGTCACGGGGGGCGAGGTCGTAGTCGTCGTTGGTGGTGCCGTACTCGTAGTGGTCGTCGCGGGAGCGCGGTACATCGTAGTCGTGGTCGTCGACGTTGGCGCGATGCCGGACGTGAAAGCCCGCACCGTGTTCAGTGGTGTGTCTGCGAGAACGACGTCGCCCGTCGTGGGGTCATACGCGACGTAACTCGACACGGGATCAGGGCCCGAGAAGTCATAATTCATCGTGGGGTTGCCCAGATTGGCGCTGGAGGCCGCACCGCCGTCGCCGAAGGGAGCGGTCCCCGAGACATTGCCAATTCCGGCGATGGCGTACATGTGGCCTTGCGCGTAGGTGCTGAGACCGTAGGAACAGTTCGTGCTGCAGTTCGAAAGTGCGAGCATATCGAGATAACCCGCGCTGTAGTTGGGAATCAAGAGATTTCACTGGGAGTCAAAGTTGAGGCCGCCCGGTGCGTCCATGACCGCGCTGAGTGCGATGCCAGGCGTGGACGTCGTAGTACCTCCACTGAGCGGGTAGTAGTTGAGTTGGTACATGTGGCCTTGGGTCCAGTTGCACACGAGACCCGCACACGCGCCACCGAGTATGTAGCCGGGATTCGACGAAGAGACCGCGAGTACCTCAACGACGTTGTTGCCGGTGTCACCCACGAGCACGTTGCCACTTGCGTCAACCGTGATGCCGAGGGGCGTATCGAATTGCGTACTCAATGCACTAGTGCCGTCCGTGACCGAGCCCGCGGAGTACGTTCCCGCAATACGAAAAACGTCGCCTTGTGTCCACGTACAAGCGCTCGATCCACTACCGCAGTCGCTGGCCAAGGGGTAACCAGGATTGGTGGACGATAGCGCGTCGACCACCACCGCACCATCCTCGTCGAGGATCAACACGTTGCCCTCGCTGTCCACGGTGGTGGCCGTCGGAAGCATCAGAGTCGACGTTGCCGCACCCGCCCCATCCGTAAACCCTGGGCCAGTCGTTTGACCCACGATGTAGTACACGTCGCCCTGTGTCCACGTGCAAAGCGTGTTATAAGAGCCTCCGCACGTGGCACGCATCGTGTAACCGGGATTCGTTGGTGACATCGCTATCACGGCGACGAGATTAAAATTGGAGCCCATTGGCACGAGGACGTTACCTTGCGCGTCCAACGACACGNNAACCGAGGATCGTATAGTCGTCACCGACCGTCCACGTGCACTGGGTCGAACCACTCCCACAGTCCGCCGCAAGCGGGTAGCCCGGATTCGTGGGCGAGTTCGCGAGGACCACCAACCTACCGAGCGCGTTGGCGATGAGGTAGTTTCCTTCCGCGTCGACCGCAACACCACTGGGTATAAAGAGAGACTGCGAGGCGCCCGCGACGCCGTCAGAGGGCGGGCTGGGGGATCCGTAGTCCCCCGCAACCGCGTTGATGGTTCCTGTGGTTCCTGACGCGTCTCCCGTGAGAAGCAGCGCGGGAAGCGCCGCGACGACAGCCAGCGATACGAGAAATACCAATGAGTTACGTGATTTTTTTGCTCGTCGGACCATGTGCTTCGCTCCTCTTTCAAACGCTGCGGGCACTGCCCTT
>PKZI01000218.1:4657-5002 GCA_003133005.1 Acidimicrobiaceae bacterium
CGAGATCGTCTCGGCTCACGAGACTCAGATAAGACCGAGTGCGCCGACTTCTTCGCGCTCGCTCGCCAACTCCTCGGTCGTGACTTTTATTCGCCCGGCCGCAAAGTCGTTGATCTCGAAGCCTTCCTTCACGGACCATGATCCTTTCGCGTCCACGCTCACGGGGAAACCGAAGGTGAGACCCTCGGGAACGCCGTAGTGACCGTCACTCGTCACCGCCACCGAGACGCAATCGTCACTCGCCGTGGGCGTCGTAAGGCTCACGACGGTGTCAATGGCCGCGTTCGCGGCGGACGCCGCCGAACTGAGTCCGCGCGCTTCAATGATGGCGGCGCCGCGCTTTTG
>PKZI01000040.1 GCA_003133005.1 Acidimicrobiaceae bacterium
GGGTCTTCAATCGTCAAGATGTGTGAGGCGCGCATCGAATTGATGCGGTCAATGAGAGACGCCAGCGTCGTGGATTTCCCTGAACCGGTGGGTCCGGTCACGAGTACGAAACCTCGGGGTTGCTCGGCGACCCACTCGGCCGCGGGGGGCAGACCTAAGTCTTCGAACGTCGGGATACGAGCGGGAATGACGCGCAGAGCCAGCGCAGACTGTCCACGTTCCGTGAAGATATTGCCACGAATACGCGCCTTATCGCCCCACGAGAAGGCGAAGTCCACGTCGAGTTCCTCGCGAAAAATGGCCAGCTGTCCTTCGGTGAGCAGTGGTAGGGCAATTTCGTCGATCTGTTCGCCCGACAGCGTGGGCGCCCCGTCCAACGGGTTCAATTTTCCGTCTACTCGAACTCGAGGTGGCGAACCACCCGACAACAGCAGGTCCGTGCCGCCCTTTTCCCAGAGCCGCTCGAGCCAAGGGTTAATTCCGGCGGTCGCGCTGTCACTCATGTAATTTCACCAAGTCTCCGATTGCCTAACAGTAGCAAAGTGCCCGGCGCGAACGCCGGGCACTTCGCAAAGTTACAACCGTACGACCGTTGAAACTACTGGACTGCGCTGCAGCTCGAAGGTCCAGTGTAGGCAGATGCCGTGCTTGACGACGTAACCGCACCCGCGGGTGTGGTCGCGACTTGAAGCGTTCCAGCGCTCGCACCCGTCGTCGGAATCGTGAAGTAGTAGTGCGGCAAGTTACTGGGCCACGACTGGATGTACGGGCCACCGTCGTCAGTGCTTGTCAGCAAACCTTCGGTCGCGGTAATGCCGGGGTTTTGAGCGCTAAACGCCGACAACGCCGTCGAAACCGTGGCGCCGTCCGCTTGGCACGCAGCAACGGCACTCTTGCCGGTGATGCCACCCAAGGCGAAGATGACGACAGCGGCCAAAATACCGAGCACGACAAAGACGATGAGGAGTTCGATCAAGGTGAAGCCACCCTCGATCTCACCCGCGTCACGCCGTTGCTTGAGACGCTTATAGGTACTAATCATTTGAATCCCTTTCGTTCATGGAGCACCGACACCCCAAAATTGAGTTTCCCCGTGGGACGTCGCCCAAGGGGTGCTAATTACTTACGCATTGACTTGGTGCCTTGTATTACTACGACCCACCATGCTTCTCGCAACGGCCTCCACCAAGTCTGACCCTTCCAAAGATACACGAAACTGAATAATGACTGTGCATTTTTCTTTAGATCCTCATGCGTAACACGTTCAGCAACCTTTAGTTTCCCATAGGAGATTGAGGTTTTTGGCGACCCTCCAGTGTGACCTCAACATGTAGTGGAAACGTAACCTGCACGACACAAAATAGAGGCGCCCGAGGCGGCGTTCGTCGTCATGATCCTCGTGAGCCATCGATACTCGACCAACTTTTCCCTCGAAATCACCACAAGAAGAAATGGCTCAACGCCGAGGCGAAAAGGTAGCGAATCGTAGACTGCACTCATGACCACGACGCTGGTTTCCAAGGAACCAGCGCAACGCCGCTCGATCACCTCGCTGGACGGCCCATGGGTCCTTAGTGCGGGTGTGTTGATCTACATTGTCATGGCGGTAGGTCTCTTCTGGCCCACGCTTCCCTGGAGTCAGACGACGCTGCCCTCGGGCGCCTACGGACGTGGTTTCGGCGACCCGGCGCAGATGACCTGGTTTCTCGAGTGGATCCCCTACGCAATTCGCCACGGTCTCAATATCTTTCATACGAACTTCCTCGACTACCCCTCCGGCGTCGACCTCGCGAATGGCACGTCGGTGCCGCTGCTCGGCGTGCTCGCCGCGCCAGTGACACTGAGCCTCGGGCCAGTCGCGGCGTTCAACATCTTGCTCCGCCTCGCCTTTGCGAGTTCTGCCACTTCGATGTTCTTCGTGCTTCGAACGTGGAGCCGAACACCGTTCGCGTTCATTGGCGGCCTGCTCTACGGCTTCGGGCCCTACATGATCACCCAAGGTCAGAACCACTTGAACCTCGTCTTCATGCCACTGCCTCCACTCATCGTGTGGTGCTTCTATGAGTTACTCGTCGTCAAACGCCGCCGTCCGTTACGTATGGGCCTCCTGCTCGGTGTTCTGTGCGGGGCGCAGGCACTGATCAACTCAGAAACGCTCGCGCTCATTGGCGTCGTCGCGTTTTTCGGACTCATCGTCTTCGCGATCGTCAATCGCCATAACATCAGCGGTCGCCTCGACTTCATCGCCAAAGCTTTTTTCCCTGCGCTGCTCGTCTTTCTACTCCTCACCGGCGACCTGCTCTGGTCGATGCTGTTCGCGCAAGGTCATCTCGTTGGTCCCGTGTACCCGACCAACGCGCTGCAGGGATTTCGCACCGACATCCTTGAGCCGATCGTCCCGACCGATCTACAATTCGTCGCCCCGCTGACCTTTGCCGTGATGGCCTATCACTTCAGCGGCGGAAACTTCACGGTGAACGCGGGATATCTCAGCTTGCCCTTCGTCGCGCTGTTCGTCTTCTTCGCCGTCCGATGGCGCAAGGACCGCCTGGTCCTCTCGGCGTCGCTGTTGAGTGTGCTCGCCTTCATACTTTCACTCGGGAATCGACTCGACGTGAAGGGCAATGCGACGTCGATCCCCTTGCCCGAGGCGGTGTTTGCGCACCTTCCCTTACTCGACAGCACCGTGCCCGCCCGCTACGCCCTTTTGGTGTCGCTATTCGCCGTCATCGTCGTCACGATCGGCGCGGACCGCTTCGTCGCGAGTCTGAAGGATCACCGCAACCCAACGACCTCGACGCGCCTCCTCTATCTAGGGGTCGTCGCCGCGATGTTGTGCACCGCTGTCTTGATGTTTCCTCTCGTGCCACTCCACGCGCAACGCGTGCCGTGGGCGCCCGATACCGTGTCGACGCTCAACGCGATTCACCCCGGCACCGTCGTCTTGACGTATCCGTTCACGATGGAACCTTGGACCGAGGCAATGAGTTGGCAAGCGCTCGACGAGATGCGCTTTCGACTCATCGGGGGCTACGTCACCGAACAAGAAAGTCCCAACTATGGCGAGTCGTTCCCCTCATTGATCGCACCCAAGGTCGTCGAGGAGACGCTCATCAAAGACCAGTTCGGTG
>PKZI01000012.1 GCA_003133005.1 Acidimicrobiaceae bacterium
GTCGATGAAATATGGCATCTGGCAGGGCCAGAAACTGTCACGACCAGACAGATCCTTGATCTCGTGTCGAATCACGTCGGGCATCGCGTCACGATCCGGGCAGTACCAAAGCCACTCTTGCGCGCTCTCGGTGTGTTCAATCCGACGCTTCGCGGGATTGTGGAGATGGCATACGAGTTCGAAGAGCCTTTTGTACTCGACACCACGAAGTTTCAGTCCGAATTCGGAATCACGGGAACGCCCCTCGATGTCGCGGTTGCGACAACCGTGAAGGGTTTTAGGGGCGAAATCAAACTTTCGTCGAAGCAATCAAGTTCATTAGCCAGCGAATCACTGATCGATAGGAATAAATAATGAGTAGCAACAATCCAATACATCGAGTATCGGTCGTAAGCACCGGAACCGTTGACATTCGACCGGAACACGTGTCGTCAACGTGGCGACCGATGTTCCTGTGGCTTCTCACGTCTCGCAGGTGGACCGCTCCGCGGCCAATAAACGCCTACGTCATCGAGCATCGTGACGGGCTCGTTCTGTTTGACACGGGGCAAGATCGAGCATCAGTGACCGATTCGAATTACTTTCCGCGAGGATTCACAAAAGTGCTTTACAACCGGCTGGCGCGATTCGAAATCACTGCTGAAGAGACCCTGAGTGCGGGTCTGGATCGGCTGGGCTACGCCATCGGTGACGTTCGCGTAGCGATTCTTTCCCACCTTCACCAAGATCACATAGGCGGTCTCAGCGAACTCATCAACTCCGAAATCGTGGTGAGTGAACGGGAGTGGGAGACACTGTCGAGTCCGCGCCCCGAACTGCGGGGCCTCATGTCTCGCCACATTGATTTGCCGGGTCTTACGTGGAACCGAATAACGCCCACGGCAACGAACGACCCAGATCTCTCAGAATTTGCTGGTAGCCATGATCTCTTCGGCGACGGCAGCTTGGTGCTCGTACCAACACCGGGCCACACACCTGGGTCACTCTCGCTGCTCATTCGCCAAGTGGGAGTTGCGCCACTGCTAATGGTTGGCGACCTGACATACGACGTACACGTCTTCGATGAGGGCCACGTGCCCGGCGTTGGAAACCGTCGTCGGCTCCGGGCGGCCGCCGCCCTGGTGCGATCAATGCGCGAACGGATGCCGGACCTTGTCATCCTGCCCGCGCACGACCCCGGAGCCGCCGACCGACTGGCGCGTGCCACCGGTCAAGCCCCCGTCAGCCGCATGCCGTAAACGCCACGTCACCGACACACACATAACTCGCAACAAAAACAGTTTCACGAAAGGTAATGACATGAATATTGACTCACTTGAAGCGGTCCAACTCGGCGACACGACTCAGTGGATTCGAGTACGCGCCGAAGATCCATCCAACCCTGTACTTCTGTTGATCCAACAGGGGCCCGGTCTCCCCATGATCAACGAGGCTCGAGGGTTTGAAGCGACGCTCGGCCTCGAAAGGGACTTCATCGTCGTGTACTGGGACCAGCGAGGCTGCGGTCGCTCGCTGAGAGGACCAAAGGATAGCGAAGGAATCTCCCTGCAGTCAATGGTGAACGACACCGTGGCCCTCATGGTCCTTCTTAGCGATCGATTCAACTCTGGACTTTTCGTTGCGGGATTCTCATTGGGCGCGACTATTGGGGCGCTGGCCTGCGCGAGGAGACCGGATCTCGTGACGGCGCTCATTGCCACGGGCGTGGACATCGATGGTGTCGCCGCGGCGCACAGTGCCTACGACTTCGCACTCGGTACTGCACGCAAACGCAAGAACAAGCGCGCCGTGCGTCAGTTGACGAACATTGGCGAGCCGCCTCACGTCAACGTGAGCCAGTTTGGTACGCGAGTTCGCTGGGCTTCCAACTTCGGGGGAGTTACGGCCAACCAGTCATACGCCGGTATTGCCCGGAGTCTGATTGTGAGCCTCATGCGCTCGTCCGACTACTCGCTGGGTGATGTCGTTCGGACGCTTCGAGGCGTTACTGCGACTCAAGGCGCACTACTGCCCGAAATCAATGAGCTGTACCTGGACGACCTGCTTCCTTCCATCGATGTGCCCGTTGTTATGGTGCAAGGCCGATCGGACATGGTGGCGCCGAGTGATGCCGCAGTGCGTTATTTCAATGCGCTCGAGTCGCCCAGTAAGCAACTGGTGTGGTTTGAAAGCTCCGCGCATACGCCCCAACTTGACGAGCCCCAACAGTTTCGAGATCTTCTTCGCCGGATTCGAGATGGAGTACAAGCAACGGTGGTACTCGAGGAATCGGACATCGAAAGTGGGGGATCAATATGAGTGATGAACGATCATGGATGCTCTACGGCGCTACTGGCTACACCGGAAGGTTGATTGCTCGACACGCCCTCGCGCGAGGTCACCGTCCCGTACTCGCGGGACGAAACGGATCGGAGATTGCCGCTTTGGCCGGACAACTTGGCCTGCCCTATCGAGTATTCGCGGTAGAGGAGCCGACAGCGCTGGCGTCTGAGTTGATGGGCGTGGGTCTGGTACTCAACGCCGGGGGACCGTTCCTCCATACGGCGGCGCCACTGGCAAACGCGTGCATCGGGCAGTAGTCGGCTTCGCTGGAAAGACGTAATGGAGTTTTACGCCCCAATCGCCCTCATCCACCCTTGGACGGTCACTTCCGCCGGGCCACTGGCGCGCAGCGCCAAGTGGCCCGGACCGCAAACAGTTAGACACACTGAATTCAATGAGATCGCGAGCTGGGAGTTCGATGGAACCCGACGCNNGTTCGCAAGGCAAAGTGAACGCGTCATCCGCATCGTTCACCACGTGAAATAGATGCGACAACTGCCTCTATGGCGCTCGTAAAGAAGCCGTCCCGCGGCGGGCAAACTTCGGTCAAAAGTTACGCGCCGCCGACATCGCCGATCGTGAGAGTTTGCTCGCGATGCGTCCATGAATGTCCATCAGTGACCACTAGCGACCACAGCGTTCCGAAGTCGAAATTGTCACAATATGACTGTCCAATAATGGTCCAAAACGTTGTCTTTATAAGTAGAGTGGCAATTTTTTCTCCTCTATGAGAGGAGCCACCGTGACCCACCAGAAGTCGACCCAAGAACTGATCAAGGACATCCAACAAGCCGGAGGGTGCTCGCACCCCATACGACTGCGCGGCGAGTTCGTGGACTTCGCCACCGGGGAGGTGCACGCGCGACCGTTGGTAGTT
>PKZI01000049.1 GCA_003133005.1 Acidimicrobiaceae bacterium
CGCCCTGAGGAGATCGCGTCGGTCGCGTTGTTCCTCGCCTCGGACGACTCGAGTTACGTCAACGGTATGGAGTTGGTAGTCGACGGTGGCACCACAGTGATTTGAGCACCGAAACGAGTTCGCTAGCTCACTGTTGTGACATCTAGGAGCACGCGGACCCTCCACACGCCAAGCCTTTACATCAATTGAACCTCTATCACCAACCCTCATTCAACTACAACAAAGGAATACACGACATGACCACTATCACCATTATCGGCTCGGGCAACATGGCCACCGCCATCGGCACCCGGGCGGCGAAGCACGGCCACACCATCGAGCTCATGAGCCGCAACACCGCCAAGGCTCAGGCACTTGCGGCTCAGATCGGCAACGGAGCCACCGTCGGCACGTTCGGGGCAAAGCCGCTGGGTGACATCGTCATTCTCGCCGTCCTGTACGCCAGCGCGGTTGAAGTGGTCGCGAAGTACGGCGATGCAGTGGCAGGCAAGATCCTCGTTGACATCACCAACCCGTTCAACGCCGACGTCACCGGACTCGTGACTACCGAGGGCCACTCGATTTCTCAGCAGATCGCCGCCGCCGCTCCCAAGGGCACACACGTCGTAAAGGCATTTAATTCAATCCTCCAGGGCGTCCTTGCCGAAGACAAGCCCGTGGACGTGTTCTTCGCCGGCGACAGCGCAGAGGCCAGAGCACACGTCGCGGCGTTTCTGGCGAGTCTGGACATGCGGCCCCTCGACGCAGGGGGGCTCGAAATGGCTTACGTTCTTGAATGGGCCGGTGTCCTCCTGGTCGGCCTGGCACGCAACGGCGCCGGTTTCGACATCGCCTTAGGAGCCAAAGCGACCTGAACATTTAAGTGGCTCCACTCGAGGGAGGAATGAAATTCGGAATGCGGTCGGCGCTGGAACTGTTTCGCAGGCGATAGCTGAAGCGTGCCGGGAAAGTTGGAGAGGGCGGCTTCAAGGAGTCAACTTTTAGTCCTCCCACAATCGTATTTCGAGCACGCTGCCATCAGCACCTCTCAATTGAATTGTGACTTGACCTTGAAACGAGCCTTGGTCTAGCCAATTGTCTAGCCACGAGGTCAAACGTGAGTGGACGTCGGTGGACGTTTGTGGACATTGCTCTTCGTCCGGCCTACGAATCTGGACGCTGAAGGACGTCAGTGGACATTCTGGAAACACTCTCAAGGTGCCGGGATCGAGACCCGGGCGGCCCACAAATGTTTTGTAAAAAATTCAACTGATCCCCGTCGGAACAGCTTCGGATGATGCTTGACACAGTTTCGGGACCTTCTTGAAACACCCGCGCAACTTCTGAACACTGCTCCAAGCAAGCGGGGGTTGGGCCCAGTGCTCAATAGGCCGAGCAAGATAAATCGGAGTTTCCGCGGCCGATCGGCGACTTAATCAACCTATTAATGAGCCACGTGTAAGTAAAAGACTTACCCTGGTGATTCCACCACTATCGCAGGTTGATCCTCTTGGTCATCGATTCACTGAATGACCTGCTCCACCGGCGAAGTCGAAACGTTGCCGCGTTCCATTTCGTTTGACCACGATGACGTGAAGGGCACCCAAAATGATGTTCGTGGCGCCTCGTACAAGGACGTTCAGACCAGACGCGCGTCGTCGACGCGAAGTCGAGTGATTTTTGATTGTCGCCCACGCGGAGCCTCCTGGAAACCAAAATTAGTCACCGGAGTTCTAGAGCGACCCTCGCACCTTAGTTGAAGCAACCTCGTTTCGTCCAGTGAAATCGCAAAGGTCGCTAATTTGTCGCGCCAACTGAGACAAGATGACGGAAACCGAGCAACCTAGATTTTCATAGATGTTGTAAAGGCACCTTCGAGTGGACGCGCATCGATGCCAGAGGACCGATTGTTAAGGTTTCAATCGTGGCTCTTCAAAATTCGATGTCGGCGGATCACAATGTGCGCGTCCCCGCCAGCGATGCCCGACACTTTGGTCACGATGCACCGATTCTTGTTGCCATGGATAAGTTTCGGGGCACCGCGACAGCCGTCGAATTGTGCGATGTGGTGGCGGTCGTTGCGCGAGGGCTCGGATTTGTGCCCGACGTGCAACCCCTCTCTGACGGAGGTGAGGGATTTCGCGATGCGTTCGTCGGCGACGTTGTGAAAGTGCGGGTGTCAGGACCGCTCGGTGAAAAGGTGACGGCGGGGATCACATTCGTCTCGCGCGACTCGCGTCGCACGGCAATTCTTGAATGTGCTGACGCAGTGGGTCGACACTATCTCGTCACCCCCACGCCAGAACAGGCTCTGGCGGCATCGAGCACCGGCGTGGGAGAACTCATACTCGCTGCGGCCGAACACGGGGCCGATGCGATCCTCTTGGGATTGGGTGGTTCGGCGACGTCGGACGGCGGACGAGGCTGTTACGAATTTCTTCGCGACCATGGGGGTCTGCCTACGCCAGTGATTGCGGCGACCGACGTCGTCGCACGCTTCAGCGGTGCACGCCGCTACGCCCATCAGAAGGGTGTTCGTGAAGAAGATCTCAAGATCGTCGACGCGCATCTGGCCAGCGTTCGTGCGCTTTTCCTCAGCGAACAAGGCGTTGACGTGGAAGCACTCGAACGCACTGGGGCGGCGGGAGGTATCGCCGGTGCGATTGCGGCGCTCGGCGGTTCGTTGGTCGACGGACTCGAGGCCGTAGATGACGCGGTCGGCTTGAAAGCACGCATCTCGCGGGTCAGTCTCGTGATTTCCGGCGAAGGTCGATTTGATGAAGGAAGTCTTGAGGGAAAGGTCACGGGAGGAATTGCCACGATGATCGATGGTCGAGTTCCACTGCTACTCGTTTGCGGATCCTTGGACGAGCACGCGGCGAAGGAGTTTGAATCACGTTACGAACATGTGCGGATCGTTGCTTTGAGCGAGAGACTCGGGATGGAGCGAGCGACAAAGGACGTTCTCGGCGCCCTTCGCGAGGTAGTCACGAACGAACTCGCCGACGTCGAACCGTGTCACTAGAGGAGTAGGTCATGAAGCTCAATGAAGAAATTCTCGATGAATTACGAGTCGAGCCGGGAAAGCGCGCCAAAATAAGTTCGCGAAGCACCACCGAAACGCGCACCGACTGGTTCGGGCAAGAGACGAAGGCTGCGAGCGGCGTCGCCCGCAAGAAGGTAGCCGAAGAAGATCTCTCCTCCTACGTTGACGAACTGTCAAGGGCCCAGGACCTACTTTGGGCCGACGGCTCGCACGCATTACTCATAGTCCTCCAAGCCATGGACGCCGCTGGCAAAGACGGGACTATCAAACACGTCATGTCGGGCGTCAACCCTCAAGGATGCAGAGTCGAATCATTCAAACAGCCATCGACCGAGGAACTTAATCACGACTTCTTGTGGCGTTGCACTAAGGTGTTGCCCTCCCTGGGAAGTATCAGTATCTTCAACCGCTCCTACTACGAGGACGTACTTGTCGTGCGAGTGCATCCCGATCTGCTCGATAAGACTCACGAAGTACCGAAGAAGGGATCACTGTCGACACTTTGGGAAAAACGTTTCGAGGACATCAATAACTTTGAACATCATCTGCACCGCAATAACACGCGCGTCGTAAAAATCTTCTTGCACATTTCTCGCGACGAACAAAAGAAGCGATTTCTCAAGCGCCTTGACGACCCGGCGAAGCGATGGAAGTTCTCTCCCAACGACCTCGCAGAGCGTCAACATTGGGACGAGTACCAAAAAGCCTACGAAGAGACTCTAACCGCGACCTCAACGGCGTGGGCTCCGTGGTACGTCGTGCCCGCGGACCACAAGTACGCACTACGCGCGCTCGTCGGAGGAATCATTGTGAGCGAAATTGATCGACTGGATCTCAAGTCCCCAAAGGTCGCTCCCGAAAAACTCACACTGCTGGACGAAGCGAAAAAACAGCTTTTGGCCGAAAAGTAAAGTGCCAACGATTGGAGATCGCTTCGATTGTCAACGCCCCCCGACGCGGCGATGTAACCGACGGCGAAACGGGAGAACTCCCCCCATCATGCCGTTCGGATTCGAAAACATCGCGCTAAGTCGCAGCGGCGAGAAGCGCAGCTCCAATCAACGAGCTGCGAGTTCCGAGATTCGCGAACTCGTGATGTAGTCCCTCACTCACTTCAGCCATGCAATATTCGCGAGCCAATTCAACGGATTCATCAATCCAGTGAGTCTGGCCTAACGCCACCGAGCCGCCGACGACAATCACCTCAGGATCCCAAAGTGTCGCGACAGCGGCAAAGCAACGAGCAAGGGCGTCACGACCTCGATCACGGATTACGAGTGCTCGCTCGTCGCCCATTGAGGCACGTTGAAATAGTTCCACCGGCGAACGCACGCTCGAGTGAACGTCGAGTGGTTCGGGCCACACCTCGACCAATTGACGAACCAAGCTCAAGCCTCCCGCGAACGACTCGACGTCCCCTCGCCGTCCACAGTTACACACCGGACCAGTGGGATCCAGTACAAGGTGTCCGACCTCTCCTGCAGTACCGTGCGCACCTCCTTGGCGCACACCGTTGATGACGAGACCTGCGCCTACGCCACTGCTCACCGTCACGTATCCAACGATGCTTCGACCGGCACCCGCACCGATCAGCGCTTCGGCAATCGCAGCAGCGGCAGCATCATCTTCCAGAAGAACCTCACAGGAGAAGGCATCACGTAGCGCGCTCACGATCGGTAGTGGTCCCCACGCCATGTTGTGGAGTCGAAGGATGACACCGCTTTCGTAGTCAATTGGTCCGGGCGCGACACAACCAATTTTCGTAATTGAATCCGAGCCCGCGGCCCTAGTGAGTGTCGAGGTAATTACGGACAGAAGTTCGGAGGGCGTTGGTGGTGTGGCAATGGAGGCCACGCTCCCTTCGCGTAACTCGCCATTCATAGTCGAGATTCCCACCAGCACCGTTGACGCGCCGATGTCGATCGCTCCGAGAACGTCCGCCACTATCCAGCTACTTAGCGTTCGAAACTTGTGCTTGATGAATCACGCTGAGGAGCCCTTCGATGAGCGACTCGAGAGGCGTGTCATCGCGAACCATAGGGTTGGCCTGAAGCGCTTGAATGATATTTTCCTCGTTTGGTTCACGACAGGCTGTGAGAGCGAAGTCCTCGTAACGAGCGTGCCGCTCGAGAAGTTCAAGCGCGGGTGCCGGTAACGCGCGAAGCTGCGACGTGGTGACCGCACCCGCGCGGTCAATCGTCGCCATTGCCTCAATAGTCGAGTCAAACGACAAACCTGGCAATCTCGCGTTGTTCGCCGTTCCCACCAAGAGTCGCTCGCCGCTTCCGACCAGGAGAGATCGCAGCACCGGCATCACCGCCAACGAGTACCACGGCGCGGGGCGCAAACTTGTGTCGGGAAACTCACCTTTCTCGAGCTTGGTGCGTGCCCCTTGTTCAAGGGCCGTGAGTTCGCTCGCCCTCGTAGGTTGATTGCGCTGCTTCTCAAAGTACGTATCGGGATCGACGTAGTAACGAACGTAGGCGAGAGGCAGCGCGCCGAATTCTCGAGTGCGAGAGGCATCTATGGGTACGAGGTCAAGAAGTGATTCCAATTCTCCCGCGTCATGGGCGACATAGAAACCAACGTGGTTCATGCCCACGTAGCGTCCGAGCAGTTCGTCGACCTCGCGACCCAGGCGCTGGGCGATGAGCCCTAGGAGTGCGTGCGGAGCTTCGCATACTTCGACGACGTTGAGCCGGTGACTTGAACCTGCTCGCCGAGCAATTCCGGCCGGATTCGTAAGTACAAGTACGAACGCATCGGGCGCGACCGCGGCAACCTTAGAAAAAATCTCGTCAAGCACCGGTACCGTGCGCAGCGCATTTGCGAACCCACCGGGACCAAGCGTCTCTTCGCCGGGAAGTCCCGCACCATGAGGAAAAGACTCGTCAAAGTCTCGCGCCGCGAGTCCGCCCACCCTCACTTGGACGAGCACAATCGCCGAACCCTCAAGAGATTCGTCGAGCGACGTGGTCGACGTCACTTCGGCAAGATTTCCCACGAGTGCAGCGACGCGATCCGCAATAGCGCTCAGCCGATCCATGTCTCTCGCATAAAGGGAGAGTTCGAGACCCTCCTCGATCCCCGCAGTGCCGGTGATCGATGCCAACGCGGTGGCGAATTGTAAAGTAGCGACGCTACTCGCGCCTATGACGCTTATTTTCATGAGCCTTCGTAGAACGCTACGACTGTTGAGGCAACGCGGTGGACCTCGTCGTCGGTGAGTTCTGCCCACATGGGAAGGTTCAGAATTCTCTCCGGAAGTGTCGAGGCGACCTTTAGTTCACCCGCGACCCGATAGGGATGGTCGCGGTACGCCCCTTGTTCATTGACCAATCGCGGATAGACGACTTGCGCTCCCACACCGTGGTCAATCAAGAAGGTGCGCAGTGCCTCTCGCTCGTCGCTGAGCACCGTATACATGTAATAGACGTGCTTACCCGTCACGTCCTTTGCGGGAAGGGCTAACGGCGTCGCGCTCAGACGTTCGTCGTAGATCGCGGCGACTCGACGACGGCCCTCGACCTGGCTCGCCAACTGACCCAGTTTCACGCGCAGGAAGGCAGCCTGCATCTCGTCGAGTCGCTCTTGGTAGCCAAGTATCTCGTGATCGTGTTTCGTCGTGGTCTGACCCATGTAGCGAAGTTGTCGTAGCTTCGCGTCAAGTTCCGCGTTACTCGTGGCTGTGATACCACCGTCGCCCAAAGCACCCATGACCTTGGTGGGATAAAAGGAGAACGCGGCCAGTTCACCGAGGGAACCCGCACTCTTGCCGCGTAAATCCGCACCATGGGCGTGCGCGGCGTCTTCGAGGATCGGTATGCCCGGCGCCGCGGCGCGAATTGCGTCGACGTCAGCGCATTGACCGTACATGTGCACGGGGATGATGGCCTTTGTCTTTTCGGAGAGCGCATCGGCGAGGGTGCTCGGATCCAAGTTGAAGGTATCGGGATCGACATCCACAAATACTGGCGTGGCTCCCACGTAGGTGATCGCAAAAGCGGTGGCGACGTAGGTATTGGGGACAGTGATCACCTCATCACCCGGACCCACACCAAGGGCACGCAGTCCAAGAGTAAGCGCCGTCGTACCGCTGCTCACGCCAACCGCGGAGAAGGTGCCGCAGTAGGTGGCAAACTCGCGCTCGAACTCTGCCAGTTGCACACCGAGCGTGAACCGGTCGCCCTCGAGCACCTCTTCGAAGGCGGTGCGCAACTGATCACGAATCTTCAAATGGTAGCGATGAATTGACTCCACTGGAATGGGGGGCAAATTGGTTTTTTGGCTCACATCAGCCACTAGGGCGTTCCTTTCAAGCGGCACTACTCAACACGACGTAAGACGTCAAAGGTGAATCGATCACCACGGTGATAGTCGTGCGAGAAAATTACGGGCGTGCCATCGGAGGCGAGATTCAGTTGCACCATCAAGAGCCACGGAATCTTTTTCTCAAGTCCGTACTTCCTCTCGATTCTCGTGGGAAGAAAGTCGGCGTGCAGTGTGGTGACAGCAGAAACTGGTGACATCCCAGCGGCATCCAATTCTCCGTAGAGCGAACCGTTCCACTTGTCATATGAAATATCGGGAAGCAAGTGAACGGGCACGACGTCAATTGAATAAATCAGGGGCTCTTCACCGTAAAGTCGGAGGCGCTCCAAGTGAAAGACCTCGTCGTCAGTCGTTAAGTCGAGCTGCTTCGCTTCTTGCTCCATTGCCAAACGCTTCTCTGACGTCACGATTACGTTGGTCACGTCATAACCGTGACTCGCGAGAAGTCCCGTGACGCTCTCGAGGCGCGTAATTGGTTGACGGAGCGGCGGCGTGCTCGAGACGTATCGACCTTGTCCACGACGAACTCGAATGAGATCCTCCGCTTCGAGACGTTTCAAGGCCTCTCGTACCGTGGTTCGACCGACGCGAAAATGCGTGGCCAACTCTTCCTCGGTGGGAATTTTCGATCCTGTAGTAAACACTCCGTCGCCGATCATTTGACGAATGGTGTCGGCGAGTCGACCTTCGAGCGATCCAGTTTGGGTGACCATGGGTAAGACGGAATCGAGTGGGTTTACCGTGGAAGGACTCATCTCACACCAATCCTTTCGTCAAGCTCTCCATTTCGGACCTGCTTAACGTGCGTTCATTTATGACACTGTAGGGTAACGCTGTCTCGACGACGAACCTTGGTAGCTCGCGAATGATGCTGCGCAGTTCACTCGCGCTAATGCCAATGTCGTCAGGTCGCCAACGTACCTTCGCACGCGTGGCGGCGCCCATCACCACATCGTCTCGATTTTCCTGCCAGCGGCTCATCAAAACTGCGCCCAGAACCACAAGCTCGCCGTGCACAAAATTCCGACCCGTCAACTTCTCAGCGAGATACGCAAAGTAGTGCTCGGAGCCTTCTTCCATCTGCGCGTGACCCTGCGCAACTGTCATGTCGTTGACGTCACAATAACCAGACATCAAGGTGACCACTCCTCGCTCACTCACGCGCGCGATTTCCTCCGCGTCGTGCAAAGTCGCGGCAAGTATTGATTCCGCGACTTGGGCGATGTCCGAATTGAAACTAACCGTTCCGGCAAGCGCGCCGAGGCGCCAATCGAACAGTCCCGTATGAATCGAAAGTAGATCGCCAATGCCGGCACGGTTCAGGTGAATGGGCGCAGTCCGCACCAAGGTGACATCCACAACGACGCGCTTAGGAATGGCAAAACCTTGGTAGTGAACGCCGCCCCCGTCGCGCACGGCAACCATATTTGTGACCGACGCGTCAACACTGATACTCGAAGGGACAAGATAAAGAGGAGTTTGGTGTGACCAGCCGATCCACTTGGCCGTGTCCATGACGACACCGCCTCCCACACCAACCACGGGTAAATTCTCAGGCGTCATTTCAACAGCGCGCGTTAATACGTCTGCGTCCAACGACGTAGCGAGCAGCACTTTTCCCGCTCGCTCCAGTACTTTTCCGTCAACCGACGCGATTGGCCCGTCCTGAGTTATCAACGTGAATCCGGGCTCGACGTTCATAAGTTCTCGAGTAAGGATGTCAGTGCCAATCGTCACGAGCTCCTTGGTTGGTCGCTCGAGTGAAGGAAGTGGATTCGTCGCACCAGCCATATGGCATCAATTGTAACAACTGTCTTTAGTTATCTGACAACAGACATCAGTTGACATTTGACATTTCATCCACTATGTTGTCCGCTTTTAGGAGGACACGATGACCGACGTAAGCGGGCTCACTGACAGTGAAAAGGCAACCGAAGCGGCCGAAGGTGGGGGCCTCGCGAGAAACGTACTCGGACTCTGGGATGGTGTCGTCCTTGGTTTCGCGAGCGCAGCACCTGGAGTAAGTATTGCCGGCGTCCTGGGTGGGCTAACGGGAGCGTCCGGTTACGGGGCGCTGTTGGCCCTGCTCGTAGGTTTTCTCCCCCTCGTGTTCATCGCACTTGGATTCCTCTATCTCAACCGCTGGAAGGCTGACGTCGGAATCTCTTACGCATGGGTCGGTCGCATCTTGAGCCCCGTCGTGGGCGCGTTCGTCGGCATCCTCATCATCATCGCCTTTGTTGTTTCAAATTCGTTCTCCATCATCCCCGCTGCCACAAACTTCTTAACCGTATTTTCAACCGCGGACGCCAACAACAAGTGGCTCGTCACAATTGTTGGCACGATCATTCTCGTGCTGATAACGGCACTCGTCGTGGGCGGCATTCGACTCGCGGCACGGTTTCAGTGGATATTCACTGGTTTCGAAATGTGCGTTATCTCAGGATTTGGCATCACGGCATTGGTGCACGGACTTCACGCTCACGCCCATCATGTCAAAGGTGCTGCGGTACCCTCAATCAGTTGGTTCTCCTTTCATTCTGCCGGAGGATCATCGGGTCTCGTCGCGGGTCTCTTGATTGCGGTTTTCTGGTATTCCGGGTGGGAAACGTCAGTCGTAGTGAACGAAGAGACGCGCAATCAACGTCGCAATCCCGGTCTCGCTGGCGTAGGGAGCTTGGTCGGCGTTCTCATCGTTTCACTCTTTTTGTCAATCATTTTTCTCTCCGCGGTGGCGCCCGGTTCCATGGCCAACAACGCTTCCTGGCTCTCTGAGCTTGGTTTTCAATTAGCGGGAAAGCCTTGGGGTTACTTCCTCACCGTCGCGATTCTCGTGGCCTACCTCGGAGGTATTGAGACCACGATCATTACCTTTGGCAATGTCGGTTATTCAATGGGTCGCGACGGCGTCATCTGGCGGTCGTTCGCCAAAGTTTCGGACCGCACGCAAATGCCGTGGCTGGCCATAAGCGTGCTTACGTTCCCTTGTTTTATAATTTTTCTCATCCAAATTTGGACCGGCGGCACCTTGGCGTCGATCCTCGGTGACCTC
>PKZI01000165.1 GCA_003133005.1 Acidimicrobiaceae bacterium
TTAAGCAGCGCAATTCGCGAGGCCGCTGAGGAGTCAGACGAGACTCTTTCGGGGTGGATAGCTGATGCGGCCCAAAGGAAGTTGAGAGCGCAGGCCCTCGACGACTTCCTCGCTGATTGGGAGAGCGAGAACGGGCCGTTCACCGAAGAAGAACTTGCGAGGGCGGCTCGCAGGCTCGACGCAGCTGATTCGGGCCCATCGGGTCAACGATTCATGTTCAAAGTCATTTTTCCCGGAGGGAAGTCCGACGCCGTTGTCGCGACGATTGCGACGATTATTGACAAAGGACACCCCATTTTCGTGCTTGATGAGGACTTTTCTGACGCGCTTGAAAGGGCCAGCGCGATCGAAGGCACCTCCGCCGAAACAGCGATCGTTCCAGTTCGCCTGCTCAACAAATGACGGCACTGATATTGGATACAGGGGCATTCATAGCCATTGAACGTCACGACCGGGAAATGGCGGCGCTCCTGAGAGTTGCGCGCGAGAGGTCGTGGACCCTTCGCACCAACGGAGGAGTTGTTGCCGAGGTTTGGCGCGGAGGATCAGGCAAGCAAGCAACTTTGGCCCGGCTTCTCAAAACTGTTGAAGTCCTACCAGTAGACGATGAGTTAGGACGCCACGCTGGTTTGCTCCTCAAGGAAACCGGAGCTGGAAACGCAATCGATGCCGTCGTCGTCAGCACGGCGGAGCAGGGTGACTGCGTGGTCACCAGCGACCCAAACGATATTCAACACCTGATTGACTATTCTGGGCGACGAATCGCAGTCGTCCCTTGTTGATAGCCCAGTAGCTCAGATCGAGCAATGCCAAATGTCCTACGTGGAATTTCGGTCTTGAGGTGAGGGCGACTCAATTCGGAAGGACAACAAAGGTGCACGGCGTTTTGCGCGAAAGTGCGAGCGCGCCGCGCGACCCATGGTCAAACCGAGGGACCACAGAAACAACCACTCGACCCGGCGGCGAAGTGGCGCGAATTGAAGGCGCTCATTAGTTGCTCAACGCGCAACTCGTACGGCTACGACGCGTCGTCAATGCGAACGAACTGCGATTAGGGCTGGGGTACTTCTTCTCCGAAGACAATGAGGTCGCCATTCTCGTTGATCAAACGTGAGATGAAAGAATACGACATGGCACTAAGCGATCCCCTCGACGTCGCGTCTGCCCTCGTACGTGAACGATTCGAACACGCAGTGGCGGCGTTCCTCGGGGGCAGCGCCCTTTCACCGCAACGAACGACTTCGTCAGACCTCGACATCGTGGTGATCATTGACGAAGAAGGAGCCCCCTATCGAGAGACGCTGCGTTACGACGGCTGGCTCTGTGAACTGTTCGTCCACGACGCGACATCCTTCGACGACTTCACCAACCGGGAAGTTGCTCAACGACGATCGCCACTCCTGCAGATGTGCGCCGACGGAACCATCCTCTTGTCGCGCGACGGGATCGCCGAGAACTACCAACTGCTCGCTCGCGACAAGCTCGAGGATGGGCCCCCGCCGCTGAGTAAGGCGGAGAGCGACCAGCTTCGCTACGCCTTGACAGATCTCCTGGACGATTTCAATGACGCCATCGATCGCGCCGAGTTCCTCTATATCGCAACGCAGCTCTTCGTCAAGGCCAGTGAACTCGCTCTGTCGAGTAACAACCAATGGACAGGGACTGGGAAATGGATGGCACGACGCCTAGCCGCGTCGGACCCTCTCGTGCTCGAGCGACTCAGTTCTGGTTACCACGACGCGATAGGCACCAATCAACGTGTCGCACTTCGCACGATCGTCACCGAGATACTGAACGCCGCCGGTGGTCCACTCGCCGAGGGATACCACGCCTGAGAACGGTGTCCCGGTCAGTTCAGTCGGCTGAGGTCAGTTCGTCCGCGGTCGCCTCTTCACCCGCACCCGCAGAACCGGCGCCCACTTCTTGCATAGCGACGTCACCCACGTTTGCGAAGCCCTCTTCGGTCTCGTTCGACGAGGTCACTGCGTGATCGCGCACACCCCCGCCGCGCATCCAACTGAAGATCGCACCCACGAAGCACATACCCGCCGCCGCGAGAAACGCCGCGTGCAGGCCCTTGGCGAACGGCGAGGCAATCAAGCCAGGAAAGAACCCGCGACCGAGGAGCACCGACGCGTGCACGCCTGGTTGAGCGAGCAGGTGCGCGCCAAGCAACGTCTGAATTGGGTTTATACCAAGGAACGCGGAGAACAGACTCCCAATGGCCGGGATGTGTGAAATGGTCGTCGCCTGGGCTGCCGGCACACCTTGGGCCGTAAGCCCCGCAAACAGCGAGTGAGGCAGCGAAGTGGCGAGACCGAGCGTGATGATCGTAAAGAAGAATCCAATCGAGAGCACACTCGCGGAGTTTTGGAAGGTGTTCAGCATCGCGCCACCCGCCCCTCGTTGATTCGCGGGCAGCGAGTTCATTACCGCACTCGTATTAGGTGCGGCGAACAGCCCCATTGAAAGACCGACGAGCAGGAGCAGGAGCGCGAAGACCGGATACGAGAAGTTGATCGGAATGGCTTGGAGCCCAATAAAGCTGATACCGGTGAGAACCAGTCCGAGGGTTGCGAAGTTGCGTGCGCCGTGTCGGTCGGCCAATCGACCCGCGAGAGGGCCGGCGATGAAAAATCCGATGGTGAGTGGCACCATGTATATACCCGCCCACAGAGGAGTCCGAGAAAACGAGTAACCGTGTTCGGGTAGCCAGATTCCCTGCAACCAAATGATGAGCATGAATTGGAGGCCACCACGCGCGAGCGACAACATCAACGTCGCGATGTTGCCCATCGCGAAGCTTCTATTTTGAAAGAGGTGGAGTTGGAACATTGGCTCGTCCACCCTGAGTTCGACCATGACGAAAATAATGAGCATCGCGATACCGCCGAAAATGCACGACAGGACGAACGGACTCGTCCAGCCCATGGCGTGACCGCCGTAGGGCTGGAGTCCGTAGACGATGCCGGTGAGAATCGCAATCAATCCAATCGCGAACATGAAGTTTCCAGTCCAGTCAATCCTGGACTTGGTGCGCACGCCGTTGTCACGCAGCTTGACCGCGGACCAGACGGTGCCGAATAGTCCCACCGGCACCGACACGAGAAAGACCAGGCGCCACTCAATGGGCGCGAGTAGTCCTCCAAGAATAAGACCGATGAACGCGCCCCCAATGGCGGCGACACCGTTGATGCCCAACGCGAAACCGCGCTCCTCGGCGGGAAAAGCGTCGGTGATGATCGCGTTCGAGTTCGCGAAGAGGAACGCGCCGCCGACACCTTGGCCCACACGCATGAAGATGATCCAGAGCGCACCCGCCGGTCCGCTCAACCACGTGACTGCGAGAAGGATGGAGAAAAACGTGAATATGCCAAAACCCAGCGTGAACATTCGCACGCGACCAAAGATGTCGCCCACTCGCCCGAGACTCACCACAAGCACCGACGTGATGAGCAAGAACCCCATCAAGATCCATAAGAAGTAGGGCGTGTTCTGGGACGCCAGTGGATTGAGTTTGATGCCCCGAAAGATGTTGGGCAAGGCAATGAGCAGAATCGAACCGTTGATGGTCGCCATCAAAATGCCCATGGTCGTATTAGAAAGTGCTATCCATTTGTAGCGATCGGTGTGTACGGCAGAATCCATGACGTCTCCGAGGGTAAGTTCGTAAATTTTCTGGTGTCGTGCTATTTAGTTAGCCTTAACTAAGTATAATGGAAACGTGGCGACTATGGGTGCAGAAAAAGCAGAAAAATCTCCGATCACCGATTCCCCCGCGGGCTCGCTTCGCGTCGCGGTGCTCAGGATCTACCGCGCGTTACGAATCCGGACCAACCACCAGGTCACACCATCCCAGGGCTCCGCTCTCGCACGAATCGAACAGGCCGAATCGGTCCGACTTGGCCGTTTGGCGCAACTCGAAGGAATTTCCGCCGCGTCAATGAGCAAAATAGTGGATTCGCTCGAAGACGATGGATTCGTTACCCGAGTACCGGACCCGCTTGATGGGCGAGCCAGCATGATCCAGCTCAGCGCGGGCGGGCGCGAGATGATTCACACAATCCGCATCGCGAACACCGAAGCGCTCGAGGTTGCTCTCACGACACTGAGCGAGGAGGAACGTTCACTTTTGCGCGAATCACTTCCCGTGCTCGAAAAGGTCGCCGAGTCCTTGCAATTACACGACGGCAGTTAGTCCAGCGCTTTTGCGCACCACTCACCAGTTCCTGGTGAAAATCATCTATTGAAGGGACGTTTGTCGCGTGCGCCGACGGTGTCGATGGGTGGGCGCAATATGTACCAGCGCGTTGTAGGTCACGAGCGCGATCGCGAGATGCATACACATCAGGACAATCACGCCTTTCGTGGGTTGGCCTTGATGCCATATATATACGTCGGGTATCAGCAGCACGACGGTGACCACGATCGCCGTTCGATAGAACAGCCAGCGCGGACGTGAAGAAATTCGCGCGATAATTGGCCAACCAATGCAGGCAATAACGACACCGATAATCGTCAACTTGGAGTAGTCCGAGAAGTGAAAGTGTCCATAGTTCTTCACCGACGGGAAGACCCTCGTACCAATGGCGACCAGGATCATGTCGGCAACCAATGAGCCAATGATTGACACCAACGACGCCAGTACCCATTCGGCCGTCGAAGGCGGCTGAGGTGGCTCAAAGTCCACGTGAAAGAAGCGCAACAGCGGTTGAAGCGCTCGCGGAAAGCGTTCGATACTCATTTTCATTGCAAATTCCTAGAAATGGCGAGGGCGGAAGAGCAAGTCTAGCGGGTGAACCTGAAGAAATTCTTACGACACGCCCCCGTCGAGTTCCGTGTCCTCGAGCAAGGTGCGCAATTGACGACCCATCTCACGCGGATTGCCGCTGACTTCGCCAATGACGTCACCTTCAACGTTGACGTCA
>PKZI01000175.1 GCA_003133005.1 Acidimicrobiaceae bacterium
ACCACCAGCGCTTTAGGGTGAGGCGGCCGAAGCACCGCCATTCATCGTGGCCCTGGACGAGGTCGGACTTACGCAAGGTGGCATGCCTGTGCCGTCGAAAGGCCGGGGTCAACAATCTAATGGTGTCGGACATCTCCAACTGGAGACTGTGTGATCGGATTCTGGAAAGCCGAGAGATTACTTCGTTAGCCGCAAGACTCGGTAACGCTCAGGCCGATAAGACACTCCCGCTCGAACATGAATCTCATCTGGCTCATCAGTAGACACGGGTGCGTTTTCCCTGTTGGAGTCTCGTGAAGTGCCGCCTTTGCACATGCTCCACGCGGGCAAGGTCAAGACGCCACTTCAAGTCCGTGCATCCTCCAATCTGGGGTTCGAACAAAGCGAATCAATATTTCGAGCGATCGGAAGTGCGAATTCATATTTCATCTGGGACGGCGTTGTACTTTTAACACAGGTCAGCGAGTGGGCGCTGAGGGACTCGAACNNTAACCAACTGAGCTAAGCGCCCGCAAGGTAACCAGCCTACTTGTCCGCGTTAACGCCTATGGATTCGGAAACAAAATTCACCGCTGCTTCACCCAGGCAACCACTAATAGAAAGAATCAAATTGGTCCGGTATTCATCATGAAATCGAGCAACTCGGGTGTCGCGCAAAAAATTGGGTGGCGAAGCACCGACTCTGACGTCTCCAATTCGTCGCCCTGGTAATCGCCAGCCACGCCTCCTGCCTCGCGAAGAATCAGAAGACCCGCCAAGTAGTCCCACGGGTTGAGCGAGGAGTGATTCGCCACGCCGTAGACGTCGAATGAGCCGTCCGCCACGAGACATATCTCGAGACTTGCCGCGCCCATCGAACGAGTCTGGGACCATCCGAGGTGGCGCGACGGAAGTCCAGAGAACGCCATCAGCGCGTGCGTATGATCTGTCTGACCACTCGGCGCAATGCCCACACCATCACGGGTCGCGCCACTTCCCTTCTGCGCTTCAAAGACGGTCCCGTCGGCGTGATTCATCACCAGGCCCGCGATGAGCTCAGCACCGCGCAAAACCGCCAGGCTCGTTGAGTAAAACGGAATGCCGCGATCGCAGTTCGTGGACCCGTCGATCGGGTCAACGACCACCGTTAGGTCGCCGCCGCCGCCGCGGACACCCGATTCTTCACTCACAATTCGAAATCCAGCCCCCGACAAGACACGCAAGGCCACCTCGTCCGCGACGAGGTCCAAGTGGTACTGCGTCGCGCGGACTCCCGAAAGTCCTCGTCGATGTTGACTTTTCACCGCCTCACCAATCTCTGTTGCGCACGCGCGCAGAGGCGCCAAAATGTCGTCAATCACGCAATCACGTTAGTTGTGGCTCGGACTAACCTAAGTAGCAATGGCTGCCATTGATGTCGCTGGTTTCGTCGCGGACCTCAAGGACCACGCGGTGACCCACGGTTTTCACGTCCATGACGAGCGCCATTTCGTCGAGACTTATTCGCTGCGTCAAGCGTGGGAGGTCGATCTGCACCCCGAAGACGGATGCGGCGGACCCATTGATTTGCACATCGAACTCGATGTCGACCCGCGAACCCTTCTCGCCTTTGAGGACGCGGTTCTTGGACTTCCCGATGAAGTCGACCCTCCCGACGAGTTTCATTTTCCACTCGTGCTGACCTGGAGCCTTCCACCCATGCCCCACAGTCCAGATCTACTTCGACTCGCCATTGACTTGGCGCCGATTGGCGGGATGGAAATGCCCCTCGAAGTCACCGCGACCGACTCGTTCGCCTCACCCACCGAAGCCAGTGAGCGACGAATTTCAATCGTGGCGCGTCGAGCGATTTCCCTCAGTCAGGTCGCCAAGGGCGAAGACCCGCTCTGTGACATCTTTGAGCGCGGACACAGCGTCAGCGACTTCTTGCTGCAGGCCGCCGACTCGTGGCTCGGCTAAAACGTCCTCTTTCGCTTCTCGCTGTACTTCTCGTTACTGGGGTCGTACTCAGTTCGTGTGGGTCGGGAGGAGCCGTGGCGGATGCCCGAGAATCATGTGGTTACGTGCACAAAGCACTCGCCATTGAAAAACAGAGCATGCAGCCGAACATCAGCTCCCAACAACAGGCCACTCTTCAGGCCAATGCGCTCGCCGAGCTACTGAAGGGAACCCAGTCCGCCGCTGACGCGACATCGATGGACGGGAGTTGGAACGCTCTGCAAACCACGATCAACGAAGCAGAACGAGTGCCACTGGCCGATGTCGCCGCGTCGCTCACGAGAATCTGTCACGTCGCGGATTCGTCGACGCCGTACCTCAATTGACACTTCCTATTTAGCGGGAAACCGTTCGTAGAGCCAGGAAAGTGAATTCTCATCGAGCATCGACTCTTGCCATCCCTGCAGTTGATCCTCGAGTGCCGTGAGCGACGCCACTTTGCCAATCACGACAACGGTGAGATCACTAATCGCCTCGTCGTCAACGATGAAGTCACCGAACATGTCCTCGTTCACGACGGCTTCGGGTTCGACCATTAAGTAAAGCTCACCGGTCGCCTCAACCCACGACAACTCGTATTCGTTGTCCGACGCGTCGGTCCACTCGGAGCCAAATTCGTACTCGGCACTCTCACGTCGCGCTTCGTTTTGCTCATAGAAGGCTTCAATATCCATGGCATCAGCCTACGCGCCTCCCTGTGCGCGCGAAAGTGCGTCGCGCAAGGACTCGCGCGAGTCACGAAAAGTGTTCGCTCGAAGTGCACGGCGATGGTTACGGACGAAGGTGCGCACCGCCCTCTACTGGGCCCATGACAACGAAATCAGACGTATTGGGACAGCTGCGACGAGAATGGGAGCGCGTAGGAAGAACGAGCGAGGCGAAAAGGGCCCTCAGAACACTTGATTCGAATCACCCGAATCTCGAATTGACGGACTTGATCGATCTCTGTGACGTCGTGCGGCTCCTCGAACGAGGTGGAGGCCGAAGCGTGCTTGAGCGGGCCGAGATAGTAAAGGCGCTGCTCGAAGAATCGATCGAACCGGCAATTCATCGCGCACTTCTCCAAACGCTCCTACCGGGGATCGTGTCGGTATGTCGCCAACTTCGT
This sequence comes from Acidimicrobiaceae bacterium, assembly GCA_003133005.1. Lineage (GTDB taxonomy): Bacteria > Actinomycetota > Acidimicrobiia > Acidimicrobiales > RAAP-2 > RAAP-2. The sequence goes on from PKZI01000175.1 coordinate 3,086, forward strand.
TTTGGCGACGGCATCATTGCCGATCCGAGTGAAACGCTCGCCATGGCACTCGGGCTTGCGAGCGAACTACTCACGGAGTGGTCGGGTCAGTCGCGCCAATACGCCGCACCGGACATCTTGTCCGCCCTTCGAGGTCGACTTCGTCGTCAACTCCTCAAGGAAAAGGCGACTCTTCGAGCGATGTCATATTTCGAACCTGGCGATGATCCGGCCGCGGAGCCGTCACCCCTACTCGCCCGGCTCGCGAGCTTTCAGGGAAGTCAATACGAGCGACTCGCACGCCTCACTTTCGCGCGCGTGTTCGAAGGTCGATCACTTCGTGAACTCGCGGGTGAGGACCACTGCGCACCCGGCTCACTTCAAGCGGAGTTGCGCCACTTCGCCATCCGACACCTGATTTAGACCTACCAAAGGACTTTCCGGCGTGAATCGCTATTACCCACCACAACACCTAGCCTTCGAGGACCATGACCAATCCCAGACGCCTACCGCGCGGCGCCCACTTGCTGATGTACTCCAGTCCACTGCTGCTCATCGTCATGATTATTACTCTCCCGAGCGCCACGAAGACCCACGTGGCGCTACGCCCCGCGAACGTCGCGCACGTCGTCACGACGACGACGCTGGAAAATACGACGACGACGTACGCACCGGCACACTCCAAGGCGACGAATCCAACGACACCGACAACGAGCGTCGCGCCCCGCGCGGCGACGCCAGTGCCGAAGAGACTGTCCGCCATTACGACAAACTTGACCGTCAGTGCGAGCGCGAGCGCGCCAGACGACAACGTCGCGAGCAGCGAAGTCGAAGGGCTCGTAAGTCCACTCTCGCCCGTCGCCGTCATCCCACTGCAAGGACCGGGTATCTGGACGATCACGACGTCCTCGCCCAGCGTCAACGAAATGGTTTGCGCTTCGACCACGCGCCGCGTCGAGAGTTTCGTCGCCCTTTTAAGCGCGCAAAGTTGCCAACTGCAAGTCACCTCAGTGACGTCGGGAGCGTCACTTTCGTGGCTACTTACTCCAGCCCCCTAAGGCGTTTCGCGTCGGGCCCGTTGCACGGTATTGCCCTCGCGCTCTATTTCTTCCTTTTGCCCTACGTCGTGGTGAGCAAATGGTCGCTCACCCGTCATGAGACCAATGGGACGCTCATCCAAACGCTCCTGGTGGCGTTGGGCATCTTTTGGACGGCCTTTCTGATCCAACTCGTGCACAACGTCGTGCAGCTACGACGAGGATTACGACCGCCGCGTGGTGGAAGCGCGTGGCTCGCGGGACTCGTGGTAGCGGTGCTCCCGTTCCTCATCACTCCCGCCGCGTCGAGTGCGACACTTCATTCAACTCCCGTCGTGCACGTACCCACGGCATTGACACGTGAAGGCAACAACGCTGGTGTGTCGCATCGTCTCAAGACGCCCGAGCGCGAACCTTTTGACGTCTTCACAGGGGCGGTACCGATGGCCCTGATTGCCAAACGTCGCTTTGATCAATTACACCAACAGGAGATCGAAACCAGCGACGACGACGTCGACGACGTCATTACGCTGCTGCGGTCTTACGACCCTCTCGTCATTGCCAACATACGTTCTCTCATAGGACACGAATTGAGTGGTGTCGTCGTCGTGCCACATGACCTCAACGACCACGTACCACTCACCACCAATGAACCCATCCTCGTACGAACGCTTCACAGTGACGAAGAAGGGACCCACGTGGCCTTTGCACGAGAAGGGGGCCAGTTCCGCGTCCCCGCAACGCTCGGCGAAACGGACCTGACAACGTCATGTGTGGCGCTGCACGAGGGGCGCATCGTCTTTGAACGCAACGTCGAAGGTCTCCTACGCGCGCTAGCCACGCGAACGCTTCGTAACGCGACAGTGGTGTACCTCGGTCCGGTGAGGGACCTCGACGAGGAACTCCGAGCATGCTGCATCACTTTCGAACGCGACAGCGACGCCGTTCCTTCGCGAGAGCAAGGCGATAGCGAGACCGAAACGTACGTCACCGATGTGGCGTCGCGTCTCCCAAGACAAGTGCAGCCAGTACGCGTCGAGTTACTTCGCGTCGATCCACAGATCACCGGGATCGTCGAGCCATTTACCAGTTCTCTTCGTCGACGTTGCGTCGAGATGGTCGCGTATCTTGCGTTGCACCGCGGCGAACCAGTTACCGGTGAGCGACTTCGCACGAGAGTGCTCAATTACGCCAAGGTGGACGCGTCCACGCGTACGTTGGCCAATACCGCGAGTGCCGTGCGGCGCAGCCTCGGTGCGGACGAAAACGGCAATCGTCTTCACGCGGTGTCGTCGTCAGGTTTGTACACCACGCACGGTGTCACGAGTGACGTGGAGGAGTTCCATGTTCTGGTCAATCGCGCGCGCACCGTATCGGTTCACGAAGCGGCACCCCTCGCGCACCAGGCACTTCAGTTGGTCCACGGCGAACCGCTCGCGAGCGCACTGCGAGGTTTCGAATGGTTCCTCGTGGAGGGCTCGTTCGCGCAACTGCAACGAGACGGTGAGTGGGCGGCACTGCTCGTGCACCACCAGGCGATGATTGACGAACAGTACGACCTCGCGTTCTGGTCGTTGCGCCAGGGCCTGCTTATCGACCCATACAGTGATGCGCTCACTGAAGCCCTCAGCCAAGTCCCTCGTTCACGCCAATTTGGCGGCGATCGATCCGGCCGAGCGCAGTACGAGACCGTCTGCTCCAGCGACGCTGTAGCGGTGGGCTGGTCGTTCAATCGCCTCGGCGATCAGATCGTTCAATAGCGTCAAGAACGGCAACGGCGGCTCAACGAAGAGGTACTTGGACAACGATCCAGGGATCGTGTTGATCTCGTTGACGAACAGCTCGGTGGGACTCCATAGGAAGTCCAGTCGTGCGACGCCTCGCACCGACGCGACGTTGGCAATCACGCGCGCGCCCGCTTCGACGAGTTCTCGTTGACCGGCGCTCAGTTGCGCGGGAAGCTCCCGCGGAGCAGAGACCATCCCCTCGCCTCCCACGTATTTATCGCGGTAGTCCAAGATCTCCGCATTTTGATTTCGACGAAGTGGTTTCTCTATTGCCGAGACGCTGAGCGTGGGATACGTGCGCAACGCAACCTGGACGTCGGTGAGGTCCGCGCGAAACGGTTCGACCACGCACCCACGAGCCAAATGCGCGTTCGTCGTCAGACGTGCCTTGGCGGTTGCGAGGTCGCCCACCACGTCGATACCAATGGAGGAACCCCCAAAACGCGGCTTTAAAATATAAGGTCCCTCAAACGGAAGCGACACCGTTGAAGAGTCGAGCAACGATCGCGGCAGCGTCGCTAAACCCGCCGCCGACACCACACTGGCGAAGGCCCACTTGTCCATGCCGAGGGCCGCGCCCGCCACACTTGGTCCGCTGTAGTTCACGCCCGCGAGATCGAGCACCGCTTGGAGCGATCCGTCCTCCCCCGGGCCGCCGTGCGTGCAAAGCACGATGGCGTCCATCTCGAGAGGTCGGTCTTTCGCGAGTTTCGAACCGGCCGCGAAGAACCCACCCCCGTCGCCCACGCGCAGGGTCAGTTCACTCGAAGACTTGGGAACGCCATCGAGAAAGGACTCCGCCTCAACGTCATTGGGCACACGATGAAAGGAACCAGTCTTGGTCCAATAGATCCCCACGACGTCAGTTCCATTACTCGCCAATTCACGTAATGCCTGAAGACCCGTCAGTATGGAGATGTCGTGCTCTGGCGTGGGTCCGCCGAAAAGTACTCCGCTAGTCACCGTCACCTCGTCGCGCCATCATCAACCAATCAAGGGTAGTGGTCGGGCAAGTCGTTCAAATACAACACGCCGTCGCCACTCGCTAACGTCGTTCGAACCCACGTCACTGCTTGGTCGCGTCTCGCAAATCGCTGCACTTTCGCCCCGTAGCCTCTCTCGAGTGACGCGGCGTTGGTGCGTCCGACCACGACGAGGTCTGCTCCGACGCCACGTACGTCGCGCGCGAGCGACAGGTTGGCGTCGAATTGCTCGGGTCCGAGTTCAATGAGTCCCGGCGTCACCACCACGCGGCGATTCACGCGAGGCAGTGTCGCGAGCAGCGCGATCGATGCCTTGGCGCTCGCGGGATTGGCGTTGAACGTGTCGTCGATGACCGTCACGCCCGAGGGAGCGACCGCAACGTTCGCACGATTTGCAACGGGCATCACGAACTGGAGTTGGCGAAGAATCTCCGTTTCGCCCGTGCCAATTTCGAGTGCGGCGCCGATTGCGCACGCGAGATTGGTCGGCTGCAGCCCGGGCACGACCGGTATCGAGCCTCTCGGCGTGCCGTCGATGAGGATCTCCCACTGGCCTTCACGTTCGACCACCCGCACCGAGGCGCTGTCACTTCTCGAACCCGCGGTGCGCACTTTCTTACCGCTGCTCTCGAGACGCTGTACCCACGTAGCAAGCCGTTCGTCGTCGACGTTGAGCACCACGACGCGTGCGGTTTCGGTTATCTCGAACTTCGCCCGCTCGATGGCGTCAAGACTCTTCATCCTTTCGAGGTGAACTGGTCCAATCGCGGTCACGACCGAAATCTCGGGAGGACACCACGAACACAGCTCGGCGATCTCACCCGGACCATACGTACCCATCTCGGCGATAAAAATCGTGGTGCCGTCCGCGAGATTCTCATTGATCGCGCGACTCAGCCCCGCGCGATTGTTGTAGCTCCGCGGTGACGCCACGACACCGTCGTGACCCTGCAGCAGGACCGCCAAGTGATTTTTCGTCGATGTCTTGCCGTAACTGCCGGTGATGCCCACGATGAGCGGACGTATTCGCTCGAGACGCGCGACGGCTTGCTCGACGAACGAAGTGGCGATCGAGCGCTCCGACGAGGAGCGAAGTCCCACGGCCCCACTGAGTTCAAGTGGAACGAGCCACACCGCGAGCGCCGCAAGAATCCAAGGTCGCGGAAGGAAGAGACCCACGACGACCAACACGAGCGCCAGGAACAATGCGATGACCGCGAGCATCCGCAGGCGACGTGTCCACGCGAGTTTTCCCGTACGACCACGTAAGGAAAGGCCCCAGGGGGTCCCAACGCCAAAAAGTATGGTCGCGAGAATCGCCCACCGGTCTTGGTCGAAAATCAATGCAACGAGGAATCCTCCCGCGAGTACGAGCGCGGGGGTGATGGGACGAAAAGGCCACCACTTCGCCGTTCGCGCGGACGCCGCACTAGGAAGTACCCAGCGCGCCACAAAAAGGCGCATCGACGAGGGCTCGTAATGCTCACGCTGCAGTACGCGAAGCCAACGGGCCATTTGGGCCAGAAATGCACTTGCGAGACCGATGCCGAGCGCCGTGTCGAGCGCCGCATCCGCCACGCTCACGCCAAAGCCTCGAGCACCGTTTGAACGAGATCGCTGGGCGCCTCGAGTGGGACTTGGTGACCCACTTCTTCGAGGACGCGAAGCGAATGCGGACTCTTGATAAACATTGCCGCCTTAGTTGCGACAGAAACCGGAACCTCCGTATCCTGCTCGCCCCAGACCATATATATGGGCGCTAGTACTTTCGATAGTTCGGTCTCGTAGCTCTCATTGACCATGGCGACCAGAACGTCGCGCATAATGCCCGACGAGTTGCGGTAGTCCGACGAACCGTGGCGACGGCGCGCCTTTTCCATCTTTTCGGAACTGACCAAACCCTTGTTATTGAGCGCTCGCAGAAATTTATAGCGACGACGCGGTTTGGAGGGATTGTCGCGTTTGACCAGTGGCGCCCCAATGAGCACGAGAGATTTCACGAGTTCGGGGTGATTCGCCGCGATAATCGTCGCAATTGGTCCACCGCGCGAATGACCGACGAGCACCACGGGTTCGTGCGCGATCTCTTTGATGGCTCCAAGGACCATCAGTGCGTAACTTCGTGCGCCTCCGGCGACCGTTGGAGGAGGTGAAGAACCGAACCCGGGCAAGTCCAGGGCAACCGAACTGGTCCCCAGCGCCGCGAGACCAATGGCGCTTGAGGCGAAATCGTAACCTTGGCGCCCCCAGCCGTGCAGCCAGACGACCCGAAATGGCTCCTCACCGAAGGTTTCACCGAAGAGAGTTCCGTCATCGAAGGCACGCAGCATGCCCTTCAGGTTACTGAAGTGACCATCTCAACTTTGGTCACGTCACTTCCTACAGGTAGCGTCAGAGTAATTATGGAGGACCCAGAAGCCTTTTCGGACCAACAATTGGTGGGCTTGACGCCCGAACAGCGCGAGGCGGTGATGTCACCGTGCCCTCGTCTATTGGTACGAGCCACCGCTGGTTCGGGGAAAACACACGTCCTCACGCTTCGAATCCAGCGCCGCGTGGCACAGAAGGAGATTGACGCCGACCAGGTGCTCGCGATGACCTTCACGCGAAAAGCGGGCGATGAACTCAAACGACGCTTGTTTCGCGCCGAGATTCGCGACGTGCGCGCCGGAACGTTTCACCGCGCCGCGCTCACGCTCGTCAATCAGTACCGCGAGGACCACCACCTGCGCGCGTTAGTCCTCGAACCCAATCGTCGAAAGCTCGTGACCGCACTAAGCGTTCAGATGCGCGAGTCGGGTGAACTTCACCTCGAGGAGTGGCAAATACCGCGGTTAGAACAAGAAATAGGGTGGGCGCTCAGTCAAGGGTTCAACGGAGCGCTCTACGCGAAGAACGCGAGGAAGTTTCGACGCGACGCACCACTGGCGCCGGCGCAATTCGCGGACGTCCTCGACCGTTACGTGGGCCTGTGCCACAGTCGTGGCGTCCTCGATTTCGATTTGCTCCTAAGCGAAGCCATTACCTTGTTGCGTGACGAACCGAGCGTCCAAGCATCGTTTCGCCACCACAACCGTTCGCTGTACGTTGATGAAGCCCAGGACATGAACCCCTTGCAGTTCTCGCTGCTTCGCCAGATGGCGGGTGACGAGCCCGACTTATTTTGCGTGGGCGACCCGAATCAATCGATCTACGGCTTCAATGGTGCGAACCCCCAACTCATGACCGAAATCGTTCGTACCTGGCCCGACACCGTGGTCCTCGACCTCACGCGCAATCACCGCTCGACTGCCAACATCATCGCGGTCGCCAATACATTGCTCGAAGACGGCGCGCAAGGCATAACCCCCGCCAAGCACGACGGCGACGTGCCCATGGTCCGCTCGTACGACACCGACGAACAAGAGGCCGAGCACGTCGCCGCGTGGCTCGGTGCAAAGCATCAACCCGGCAGCCCGTGGCGATCAATGGCGGTGCTCGCGCGCACGAACGCGCAACTTGAACTCGTCGCGGGCTACCTTGACGCGCACGACATCCCCAACGAACGTCGGGGTCCCGAGCACTCGCCCGCGTCGGACTTGTTCATCTCGCCCGTCGTCTCGTCGCGGCGCCCCGAAGATGAGCAACGCGACGCTGTTGCACTCTCGACGATCCATCGCGCGAAGGGACTTGAGTTCCAGCACGTGGCCGCGATTGGCTGGGCCGAAGGACAATTGCCCAACTACAACGCGACCACGACACAAGAAATTGCTGAGGAACAACGCTTGGCCTACGTGGCCCTTAGTCGCGCTGAGGACTCGCTTTTCATCACGTGGAGCCGAGGACGAAATGATCCTCGTTATCCTGACCGTTCACCGTCGCGGTTCCTTCAAACTATCGAAAAAGTCATTGGCGACATCGAGCTTCGAAATAAGCCACTCACCGGCGACGCGCGGAAGGCTCGCCTCGCCGCAATCAGGCGGGAACTCGAACTGGCCCAACCGGAACTAACGTTGCCTGCTAGTGGAAAACTTGAACCTTCGTAACGACATTCTGGCCATCGTCGAACCTGACGCGGTCACTTTCAGCAACCACCATCCCGACGATCTCCACGACGAATCGCTGCACGCAGCCCACGTCGAACCCTTCGCGGTCATACGGCCTAGCACGACCCAACAAGTGAGTGAACTCGCCAAACTCGCGAGTCGTCATAACGTTCCCATCACGCCGCGCGGCTCGGGTACCGGGCTTTCAGGGGCCGCGACGCCCGTGCCGGGTGGTCTCGTTCTCAGTTTCTCGCGGATGAACCAACTCCTCGAACTGGACGTCAACGATCACGTCGTCGTCGTCCAGCCCGGCATCACCCTTCGTGAGCTCAACGAGCAATTGGCCGCAAGTGGGCTGCGCTACCCCGTCTACCCTGGCGAACTCTCCGGATCACTTGGCGGCAACGTCAACACCAACGCGGGAGGAATGAGGGCCGTTCGTCACGGCGTGACCCGCCAGCACGTCCTCGGGCTCGAATTGGTACTCATCGACGGGACGATTCTAAAGACGGGCGCTCGCGTCATGAAGTCCTCGTCTGGCTACGACCTCACGCAATTAGTGGTCGGGAGTGAGGGCACGCTGGCCCTCGTGACCGAGGTGACGTTGCGCCTCTCGCCGCAACTGGCCCACGCCGCCACCGTGCTGGTGCCGTTTCGTGACCTCGACAACGTGACGAACGTGGTTCCCACCATCGTGGCATCAGGTATCGCGCCGTCGATTCTTGAGTACGTTGATGTCGTCACGATGAACGGCATCGCGAACGCGTCGTCGCTCGAACTCGGCGTTGATCCAGCGATCAGTGCGCAAACCGCGGCGTACTTGATCGTCGTGCTCGAGACGCGAACGAATGAGCAACTGGACGCTGACCTCGAGTTACTCGCCGAGATCGTCGATAAAGCACAAGCTCTCGATGTCTACGTCTTGTCCCCACACGCGGGATTGCGACTGATCGAAGCGCGCGAGCGCAGTTTTTGGGTCGGCAAGGCGGCTGGCGCCAACGAGATTCTCGACATCGTGGTGCCACGTTCGAGGGTCACGACGTTCATGAGCGAAGCTCACGTGCTCGCCGAGCGACACGGCGCCTTCATCACGGGCTGCGGGCACGTGGGCGACGGCAACATCCACATCGGGGTCTACCTCGACGATGATCAAGAACGTGAGAAGTTTCTCTTCGAACTCTTCTCACTCGGCTTAGACCTCGGGGGTCTGATATCCGGCGAGCACGGCATTGGCCGTGACAAGCAGGCGCCCTATCTCGCGCTCACCGATCCAGCGTTGTTGACGTTGCAGAAGAAGATTAAAGAAGTCTTTGATCCACGGCAACTGCTCAATCCCTATCGTTTGCTCGACGACCGACCTTTGCCGTGAACGGCGCACAGGCCCTCCTCGCGACGCTGAGCGCGAACGACATTTCGACGTGTTTCGCGAATCCCGGCACCTCCGAGATGCACTTCGTCGCGAGCCTCGACGATGCGCCCGAAATGAACGCCATACTTTGCCTCTTCGAGGGCGTCGCGACGGGCGCCGCCGATGGCTACGCCCGTGTCTCGTCAAAGCCGGCGTCGACCTTGTTGCACCTAGGTCCCGGGCTCGCCAACGGCTGGGCGAATCTTCACAACGCCCGTCGGGCACACTCGCCCGTGCTCAACATCGTGGGCGACCATGCCACGTACCACTCCCAATACGACGCTCCACTTCAGAGCGACATTGGTTCAATCGCCAAGGCACTTGACGGTTGGCAGCACCGCACACTCAAACCCAATGACATCGCCAATGACGCCGCGCAGGCGATCGCCGCCGCCTACGGACCACCGGGTCAGATCGCGACGCTCATCCTGCCCGCGGACGTGTCCTGGTCCGACGTTGACGCACCGGTGGCGTGGCCCATCGCATCACGTGCCAAGGCGCGCGAGGTGCGCGAAAGCGACCTCGCGGACGCAGTGCGCGCCCTGCGCGCGAAGCGGACCGCGCTTTTTCTTGGCGGCAGCGCCCTGCGTGAAGATCAACTCAACCTCGCCGAACGCGTCGCGAACGCCACGGGTGCGCGGCTCCTCATGGAGACGTTTCCCGCAATACTCGATCGAGGCGTCGACCGAGCAAATCCGGAACGGCTGATTTACTTAAGCGAGTTCGCCATCGACCAGTTAAAGGACATTGAAGTCCTTGTTCTCGTCGGTGCGAGCGAGCCCGTCGGGTTTTTTGCCTACCCCGACGTGGAGAGTCGGCTGCTCGCGCCCGGGGTGAACGTGATTGCGCTCGCGTCGCCCGGCGTCGACACCCGGTCGGCGCTCGAGGCGCTCGTCAGCGAAGTAGCCGCACCCGCGACGACGGCGCGCAAGGGCGAGCGGACACCCGCCCCCTCGGGCCCACTTACTACTCAAAGCTTCGCGGCCGCCGTGGGTGCCACGATGTTCGAGGGTCTGATCGTCGCAGATGAATCCAACACGAGTGGGGTCCACCTTTTTGGCGCGACACAATTCGCGCCGCACCACCAGTGGATGACGCTCACCGGGGGTTCGATTGGTTATGGACTTCCCGTCGCACTGGGTGCTGCGGTGGCGAGCGGTGAACGCGTTCTCTGCCTCGAATCCGACGGATCGATGATGTACACCTTGCAGGCCCTGTGGACCATGGCTCGCGAATCACTCGACGTGACCATCGTCGGATTGAGTAATCGCAGTTACGCAATTCTCAACCTCGAGCGCCAACGAGTGGGGGCAGCGCGCGAAGGCGCAGCGAGCGAACGAATGCTCGAACTCGACAATCCTTCACTCGATCTCTGTGCCCTCGCGCGCGGACTTGGCGTGCCCGCGGTTCGCGTTGAAAGTGCCGACGAATTGGTCACAGCGCTTCGACGTTCCTACATGACACCGGGTCCGGCGTTCATTGAAGCGGTCCTGCCCAAGGGACTCAGCTAGAGATTGAACTCGCCGATCACCGGAGCGTGGTCCGAGGGCTTCTCGCCTTTGCGCGCATCGCGGTCCACGTAACTCGCGGTCGCTTTTTCGAAGAGACCCTCGCTCACGTAGAGCAAGTCAATGCGAAGCCCCCACCCACGGTGAAAGGATCCACTTCGGTAGTCCCACCACGAAAAGCAGGGTTCGTTCGGGTTGAGACGACGAGTGAGATCAACGAGTCCCGTTGCCTCAATGGCGCGTATCGCCGCACGTTCGGGTTCGCTGACGTGGGTCGATCCTTCGAACACACTGGGGTCATAACAATCAAAGTCCGTGGGCGCGACGTTGAAGTCACCACCTACGACAATGGGTTGTGACTGGTCACGCTGCTCGAGGAGTCGAGTGAGCGAGGCCAACCACGCGAGTTTGTAGACGTAGTGGGGGTCGTCCAGTGCGCGACCATTCGGCACGTAACACGAGTACACGCGGATACCCGCGCATGTGGCCCCGATGAAACGCGCTTCGGGGTCGTCGTCGCCGAAGCCCCGCGTCACGTCCTCGAGACCAACTTTGGACAAGATCGCGACACCGTTCCATTGACCCTGGCCGTAGTGTGCGGACTCGTAACCCAACGCCGCGAGGGCCGCGAAGGGAAACGTCGCGTCACTCTGCTTGGTCTCTTGGACGAGCAGAATGTCGGGCGCGTGCTCGACCAACCACGCTTCCACTCGCGCGTAGCGTGCGTTGAGCGAGTTGACGTTCCAGGTTGCGAGTTTCACGTCGCGTCGACGATGACGAACAACAGACTGGTCTCGGCGGCGACTTGTCCGTCAACCGTGGCACGACCGTGACCCTTGCCACCGCGCGCCGAGAGTTTGGTCATCTCGCACTCGAGGAGCACGGTGTCCCCGGGCACGACCTGACGACGGAATCGTGCGGACTCCACGCCACCAAAAAGTGGCAAGCGACCGGTGTACGCGGCGTCCGACAGCACCGCGACCGCGCCGCACTGTGCGATGGACTCGAGTAACAGCACGCCCGGCGTAGTGGGTCGACCTGGGAAGTGGCCAGGGAAAAACCATTCATCGCCCGTCAGAGTCCACGTCGCACTCGCGCGAACACCCGGCTCGATGCTCACCATTGCGTCAAGGAACAAGAAGGGCGCGCGGTGCGGTAACCAGTCGGTCGGATTGAGCGACAGTTCACTCACGCGAGCGCCAATTCCGCGATGCGACGTTCGCTGTCGACCGTCACCAGTCGAAATGTTCGGTGATCGCCTCGCTTTAGGACGTCGCGAGCCCTCGCCGGTGCCGGGCTTCCCAAGAGTGTCGTGGGCGCGTAACACTCGACGTGTTTGGCGCCACGCAGTTTCACTTCAATGACCGCGCCATGGCTGGTGAAGGCGGTCACTTCACCCTCCAGCTTGGCGCCGATCTTGTACGAGTTTCGAAACGAGGTGAAGTCAGATTCGGGGTTGACGGGATGACGACCTCGTCGCAAGGCGACCGCAGGTTCAGTGGCGGGTTTCTTGACCTGACTCGGTGCCTCCTTCTCGACTTTTTTCGTCGGTGTCGGCGGCTTCACGACCTTCTTCGCCGCCTTGACGGGGGGCGCCTTCTTCGCAGTTTTTTTGGCCGGAACCTCGACGTGTTTCGGTGGCGATTTGACGAGCGGCTCGATGTGCTTCGCTGGGGACTTGATTGGTGGTTCGGCGGGCTTTGTCGGCGATTCGACGACCTTCGCGACTTTCTTCGTGGCCTTGACGGGGGCCTTCGCGACTTTGGCCAACTTCTTAGGAACTTTTGTCGCCTTCACCGGGGTCAATGTCGTGCCAATCGTGGGCGCCACGCCGTCGGGCAGCGTGACCGACAATTTCTTTACGACGCGCGCCTTGGCGCCGCGTACAGGGATCCGCGGGGTAAAGACCCAACCCACGCCCTTTACCGGTTTGCCACCAATGAGACGGTTGGGATCGAACAGCCACGGATACTCCTCGTGGAACTCCTGGAACGAATCGTTACTCAACACCACCGCGTTAATGCGATGAGCGATCTTCAAAATGAAGGCGTCGCCTCGACCAATGGCACCCGCGGGCGGCGTCACGATCTCTCCCGCGAGTTCGGCTTCCTTAAAACGAGCCCGCTCACTCGCGGCAACGCGATGCTCAAAACTCGCGTCCGCCACCACAATGACGTCAGCACCGGCGTTCTCTTCCACGAACGCACGCACCGCTTCATCCAACTGCACCAAGCTCGGCACGGTGCGACCTTCGGTCGCCAAATTCGAGCCGTCAACGACGACGCGAAGTCGTCCCGTCTTGGTGGGGCTCACTCGATTGACCGGTGGAGCAGGTCAGCCTGCTCAGCGGCGTGGACGAGCCCACTGCCGGTCGCCGGACTCGCTGATTCTGCGCGGGCCACGTGGCGCACCTTTTGATCGCGATGCTGATGATGCATTTGGAGATGGACGAACGGCCACGCCCCCATGTTTTCGGGCTCTTCTTGCAGCCAGACGAGTTCGTCGAGCTTCGGATACGTCGAAAGAATCTCTTCGATACGCTCGCTGGGCCACGGGTAGAGCTGTTCAACACGCACGATGGCAACTGGCGCGCCAAGTTCGTTGCGCCGAGCAATGGCTTCGTGGGCGATCTTCCCCGAGGCGAGCACAACGCGCGTCACGTTGCTTCGGTCCTCGAGCGAATCTTCCAACACGGTCTGGAACGAGCCCGACTCGAATTCTTCGAGCCTCGAGCGCGTTTGCACCGCGCGCAGCATCGATTTGGGCGTGAAGACAATCAACGGCGTGACGTGCTCGCGCAGTACTTGACTACGAAGCAAGTGGAAGTACTGCGCGGCCGTCGTGGGTTGGGCGACGCGAATGTTATTGCGCGCACTCAGCGAGAGGAATCGCTCGATGCGCCCGCTCGAGTGCTCGGGTCCTTGTCCCTCGTAGCCGTGCGGCAGCAGCATCGTGAGACTGGCGTGTTGTCCCCACTTGTCTTCGGCCGCGACGAGGAAGTTGTCGATGATGATCTCCGCACCGTTGACGAAGTCGCCGAACTGCGCCTCCCAAGCGACCAGTGAATTCGTCGATTCGACTGAGTACCCGTACTCAAATCCAAGTACGGCGTACTCACTGAGAAACGAATCACGCACCGTGAAGAACGCGGTCGTATCCAAGTTCGAAAGCGGTACGTACTGCTCGCCGGTCTCGTAGTCGATAAGCGCCGCGTGTCGATGCGAGAACGTGCCACGGCGCGAGTCCTGACCCGACAAGCGCACATTGGACCCTCCCTTTACGAGGGTGCCGAAGGCGAGCGCCTCACCAAGCGCCCAGTCGACCTCGCCTGAGTCGAGCAGTGCTTGACGCTGGACGAATTGACGTTCGAGTTTGGGGTGGATCGTGAAGCCTTCGGGCGCCGTCATGGTGGCCTTGGCGATCTCGAGCAACGTCGCGCGGTCGACGCCCGTCGCGGGAGCATCGAGGTCCTTGGGTATGCCGGCGACAGGCACGCCGTCGAGACTAGGCACGGGCACCGTACGCACTTCGTCCAGAACCGCTTGGAGACGCGCGTTGAACTGGTCGAGTTCCGCTTCGGCCTGTTCCATGGAAATGTCACCACGACGCACCAACGTCTCGGTGTAACTCTTGCGCACTGAGCGCATTTGATCGATGATCTTATACATCTGGGGCTGGGTGTAGCTCGGATCGTCGCCCTCGTTGTGACCGTGTCGGCGATAACAGACAATGTCAAGCACCACGTCGCGGTGGAACGTCTCACGGTAGTCGTAGGCGAGTCGGGCCGCTCGAGCGCAGGCCTCGGGGTCGTCACCGTTCACGTGAAAAATTGGGGCTTGGATCATCTTGGCGACGTCGGTCGGGTAGTAACTCGATCGCGCGGCTTCAGGGGCGGTCGTGAAACCGACCTGGTTGTTGATCACGATGTGGATCGCGCCACCAATGCGGTAGCCCGAAAGCCGTGACATGTTGAGTGTTTCGGCGACAACGCCCTGGCCCGCGAAGGACGCGTCACCGTGCAGAAGTACGGCGAGGTACGGGAACTCGTCAGCCATGAGTTCCCACTGCGTACCGTCACTTGGGCGAACGAAGAGATCTTGTTTTGCGCGGACAATTCCCTCGACGACCGGACTTACCGCTTCGAGGTGCGAAGGGTTTGACGCCATCGAGACATCAATGGTCGCCCCACGTGGATTCTTAAATGTTCCGTGTGAACCCTTGTGGTACTTGACGTCACCGCTTCCTTGCACGCTCTCGGGATCGAGGTTGCCTTCAAACTCAGAAAAGATGTCGCTGTAGGACTTGCCGACAATATTCGCGAGCACGTTCAGTCGACCGCGATGCGCCATGCCAATGACGACGCCGCGAAGACCTTCGTCCGCCGCGACGTCAACGATTGATTGCAAGGCCACAATCGCGGACTCGCCACCCTCGAGACCGAAGCGCTTTTGACCCACGTAGCGCGAGTGCAAGAACTTCTCGAAGACTTCGGCTTCGTTGAGTGCCTCAAGTACGCGATGCTGCTCGTCGACCGACATAGCTTGCTTCACACCCTCGACGCGCTGTTGAATCCACTTCTTTTGCTCGAGGTCCATGATGTGGCCGTATTCAATGCCGGTCGTGCGACAGTACGCGTCGCGAAGGATACTGAGGATTTCCTCCAACGTCGCTTCCTGCTTGCCCGCGAGTCCGTCAACCACGAAGGTTCTTTGGAGGTCCCAGATCGTCAAGCCGTAGGTCGCGAGCTCGAGTTCGGGGTGCAACTTTGGTGGCTCATTGGAAAGTGGGTCGAGATGCGCGTTGAGATGACCGCGTACGCGATACGCGTTGATGAGTTCTTGCACCCGAATCTGTTTGAGGATTCTCTCCGAGCTCTCGTCAACCGCGACGGCGTTGTGGTCCTTTGACCACTGCGCCGGCTCGTAAGGCACGCCAAGCGAAGAAAAAATCTCCTCATAGAACTGGTGCGAACCAGTCAAGCACTCGGCGACGAACTTTAAGAACAAACCGGACTCGGCACCTTGAATGATGCGGTGGTCATAGGTCGAAGTGAGCGACAGGACTTTTCCAACGCCGAGTTCCGCCAAAGCTCGTGGGTCCGCGGCTTCGAACCCGGCGGGCCAGTTCAGCGCGCCCACGCCGAAAATTGCGCCCTGGCCCGGCATGAGGCGGGGTACGGACTGGACCGTACCGAGGGTGCCGGGATTGGTGAGTGAAACCGTCGCGCCGACGAAATCATCCGCGCCGTAAGCGTTGGAATGGATCTTTCGAATCAGCGTTTCGTAGGCAAGCAAAAACTCACGAAAGCTCATCGTGTCCGCGTCGCGAATCACCGGCACCAAGAGTGTCCTCGTGCCGTCGGACTTCTCCACGTCAACCGCAAGACCGAGTCCCACGTGTTCGTTACGACGAATACCTGGCGTACCTTTTTCATCAACTGCTTCAACGAACGTTGCGTTGAGCGAAGGGACTTCACGCAAGGACTTCACGATGGCGAAAGCAATGAAGTGCGTGAAAGAGACCTTCGCGCCACCCGAGCGAGAAAGGGACTCGTTAAGCGCAGTGCGATTGATCTCAAGCAGGCGTGCCGACACCGTACGCACACTCGTCGCGGTCGGTACCGCGAGGCTGGCGTTCATGTTCGTGACGATGCGTGCCGCGGCACCGCGTAATGGTGACGCTTCTTTATCAATCGTGACTTCTGGGGTCTTGGTGGCAACGACCGGCGCGCTCTTCACGCCGACGGTTGGTACCGTGGAGCGCTGATAGTCAGCGAAGTATTCGCGCCAACTCGACGACACTGAGTTGGGATCGGCAAGAAATCGGTCGTACATATCGTCGACGAGCCACGCGTTAGGCCCAAAAGAGCCCTTTATTGCGCGTGGCGCAGGGTTGTCTGAGGTCGTAGTCACCCCACCAGCCTAGGGGCGACCGGCACCCTAAAGGTGGGACAATGCCTGAAACGAACGGGTAAGTTTCCTTCATGAGCTCGGCCCACGACATCCCCACGGGCCTGCATTTCGTCACCGACTCACCGGTCCCAGGTCTCGCCGTTGCCCAACGTCGCGTGAAGGACCCTCTGGCATGTGTCATTTTCATCCACGGGGCACTCGACCGTGGCGGCTCCTTTGCCCGGGTGGCCCGGCGAATGGAGAATTTCAACGTCCTTACCTACGATCGCCGGGGCTATCAGGGCTCGCGCGGACTCGTGCCCTTCGATTTTGATCGCCACGTGGATGACCTGCTTGCCCTCGCCGCCAGGGAATCCTCGAATGGACCCGTCGTCTACTTCGGCCATAGTTTTGGCGGAACAATCGCCTTGGGTGCCGCGATCCGCGAACCGGCGCTGGTGAAAGTCGCCATTGCCTACGAGGCACCGCTCCCCTGGTTGCTCGAGCGCACGAGCGCACGCCCCAAGTTCTCCCACGACCCGGGCGAAGCGGCCGAGTTGTTCTTCCGCGCAAGGGTCTCTGAAAGTGCCTGGGAACGACTCAGCGTCATGCAGCGACAGTCGCGGCGCCTCGACGGGCCCGCTTTATTGAACGACCTCTCAATACTTCGAAAAGGATTGGTGCCCTTCGACCTCGCCGATCTTCGCGTGCCTGCGCTCTACGCACACGGCAACGGCGTCAATGCTCCATATTTTCGCGAACTCGACGCGAAGCTCACTGCTCTGAACCCTCTGATTACGACTCGTGAACTCGCGCACGCTGAACATGGCGCCCACCTTTCAATTCCCGATCAACTCGCCCAATTGATTCTCGAGACTTGGCAGCGCGCGTGCACGTCGGCGTAACGGGAGCTTCAGGATTTATCGGTACGGCACTCGTCGGCGCGCTACAAGAGCGGGGCGACACGGTCACACGCTTCGTCCGTCCAACGAGTGCGCGATCGGGTCGCGTCGTACGGTGGGATCCCGCACGGGGTCTGGTTGATGACACGGACCTCGCGTCGGTCGGTGGATTTGATGCTGTCGTGAACCTCGCGGGTACGGGCATCGCGGACCGGAGATGGAGTAGCGCGCGAAAACATCAGATTCTCACCTCGCGCACGTCGTCAACGTCGCTGCTTGTCGAGGTGCTCAGTCGGTCGCCCCAGTCGACTGGCGTGCTCGCGAGTGGATCCGCCATTGGCTTTTATGGCACGAGGGGCGACGAAATCCTCGACGAGTCCTCACGTCAGGGTGAAGGATTCTTGGCGGACGTCTGTGCGCAATGGGAAGCGGCGGGGACAGCACTCGCGCAGCACGGCACCAAGGTCTCTCTCCTTCGCACGGGCATAGTGATGGACAGTCATGGCGGCTCACTCAAGCGGCAACTGCCCCTATTTCGATTTGGCGTCGGAGGCACCCTCGCCGGAGGACGTCAGTGGCTAAGTCCCATCGCACTCCATGACGAAGTGCGCGCCATTGTCTGGATAATCGACAAGGGACTCGAGGGACCAGTCAACCTCGTCTGCCCCACTCCATTAACTAACCGTGAATTTACGAAAGTTCTTGCGCAGGAAATGCATCGACCGGCGCTCTTTGCGGTGCCAAAACTTGGCCTGAATCTGGTGCTCGGGAGCGAACTCACGAGCGAAGCGGTTGTCGCCTCGCAGCGAGTGCTCCCTACAGCCCTTACGGAAACTGGGTTTTCATTCAACTTTCCTCAAACGACGTCAATCATCGAAGCCGCACTTTCTTCTTAACGTCAGCAAATTTAAACCTCGGTTTTCGTTTTGTGACGAAATTCGACTGAAGTGGTCGCCTTTTCGTTGAACTTGTTTCACCTCATACTCACCAGTACAGTGGCCACTAAACCATCTCTAGGGGTGGACAAAATGAAGACAACCATTTAGGTGGTTCAGGGAGGCAATTTCAACATGCGCTTTAAAAATAAGATAAGACTTTTGGCAACGCTCGGTGTCGCAGCCGGTACGTTGACCATTGGCCTCGCAGTGCCAAGTCTTAACGCCGGTGCCAGTTCGTTGCCCGCAAGTACGGCTTCCAACACCATCACCTTCGCCGAAGGTGCCACGGCGAGTCCTAACTACATATTCCCCTATATGTCGTGTTCATATTTTTCCGTTGACAACATCAACCAGTTCCAAGAGATGATGTACCGTCCGGTGTACTGGTTCGGCCTTGGAAAGTCGTCCGCGTACGTGCCCAAGTTGTCCACCGCCGACAAGCCCGTGTTCTCGAATGGGGACAAGACCATCACGATCACGATGAAGGGTTGGAAGTTCGCCGATGGCCAGACCGTCGACGCTCAGTCGGTCATGTTCTTCTTGAACATGTACAAGGCGGATCCGACGAACTACTGCGGTTACAACAAGGGTTACGGTATTCCAGACCAGGTAAAGAGTGCGTCGGGTTCCGGTAACACGGTGACGATCAACTTCACCACGTCGGTGAACCCTGGTTGGATTTTGTACAACTACCTCTCTGAACTCACCCCAATGCCCAACACGTGGGATGTGACCGCACCTGGTAAGACGTCAACGTGCGCCACCGGTAAGTACGGCGCCGCGTCGACGACCACCGCATGCAAGGCAGTGGAGAAGTACCTCGATGCAGAATCAAGCAAGGAGAGTACGTACACGAGTCCTCTATGGACGAGCGGTACCGACGGTCCTTGGAAGCTCGACGCATTCGACAACCTCGGCAACGTCACTTTCATTCCGAACACGTCGTACTCGGGCCCAGTGAAGGCACAGAAGGGTATCGACTACGTCAAGGAGTTGGCATTCACGACTGACACCGCTGAGCAGAACGTCCTGCGCGCAGGCACGCTCGACTTGGGCTACGTTGACCCAACGATCCTGACCTCCAACGCACCTTCACCAGGCAAAGTTGGCGCGAACTGGTCGGCAATTGCGTCGAACTACACCTTGGTCTCGGGGTCTGACTGGGCATTTAACTACGCTCCGTTCAACTTCAGTCCGAAGGATCCCAAGGCTGCAGAGATTTCCCAGCCGTATATCCGTGAGGCGCTCCAGATGGCCACCGACCAGCTTGGGATTATCCAAAAGGTTGACAAGGGCTACGGCTTCCCCATCTTCAGCCCACTTCCTCCGAACACGCCTACGGCGGTCAGCGGACTGAAGGGTTCTGGAGTACCGAACCCCTATCCGTTCAGCCTCTCCGGTGCGAAGAAGTTGCTGACCAGTCATGGTTGGAAGAAGGTTGGCAACGTTGACGTGTGTGAGAGCCCAGGTACGGGATCAAGCGACTGTGGTGCTGGAATCGCGAAGGGTGCGAACTTGGACTTCTCCATCGTTTGGGCTTCAGGTTCGCCGTCACTGGACGACACGTTCAATGCTGAACTTGCCGACTTTGACTCCATTGGCTTCAACTTCACCCACTCAGAGGACACGTTCAACAACGTCATCGCCGACTGCGAAACTGGCACAAAGTTCCAGATTTGCTCATGGGGTGGCGGCTGGATCTACGCTCCCGACTACTACCCATCGGGTGAGACGCTGTTCGCCCCAGGTGGCGGATTCAACGTCGGAACGTACTCGAACGCGAAGTTGACGGCTGCAATCAAGACCACGACCTACGGCACCGCGACACTTGGCAAGTACGCCACGCTCGCCGCCGATCAGCTCCCCGTCTTGTACCAGCCAGAAGCTGCATTCACTGTTGAGGTGAAGAACACCCTCAAGAGCAAGATTGGGTTCACACCGAACCCGCTGCAGAACTTCATGCCGGAGTACTACCACTTCTAGAAGTTCAACAAGAAGCAATAGCGAAGGACCCTCCAGTTTGTGGGGGGTCCTTCGCTATTGCGCGTCGACGTAAACGCACCGTGAATTCAATCGCACGATCCCCGTAGATCTTGGGACGCTGAAATTCACCCTGTTACAATTTGCTGTGGTCAATTACATATTGCGTCGATTGGTCCAGTCGATCTTCGTTTTGTTGATCGTCATGCTCATCACATTTACGCTGCCTTACTTTCAGCCGCACGGAATCCTTACACCTGCCTACGGCGTTCTTGGCACGCACGCGAACGCAAGAACTATCGCCGAGTGGGGTGCACAAAATGGCATGAATCATCCGTACGTCGTTCGATTTTGGAATTACTTGGATCAAGTCTTCATACACTTCAACTTGGGCCATTCGTATAAGCAGAACCTTTCGGTGTGGAACATTATTTCTCTCTACGTGCCCCGTACGATTTGGTTAGCGCTCTCCTCACTCGTCCTGACCGCCGTCATCGGTGTACCACTTGGCATGTACCAGGCATTTCGGCGCAACACAGTCTTTGACTACAGCGCGACCGGCGCGGCGTTCGTCCTTTACGGCGTGCCTTCGTTTCTTCTTTGCCTCTTGCTACTGCAACTGTTCACCTTTAGCTTGCATTGGCTGCCCGCCTCACCACCAACGGGAGTCGCACCGTGGGCAATATTCACCGATCCAGTGGGATTCATACTGCCAGTACTCGCCCTGACGTTGCTTTCGCTCGCCGGACTCAGCCGCTTCATGCGAGGCACCGTTCTCGACGTCCTCGTCCAGGACTACGTGCGCACCGCGAAAGCCAAAGGCTGCAGCAATCTGCGGATGCTCTTTCGCCACACCTTTCGAAATGCTCTTGGGCCCATCATCACGATTTTGGGACTCTATATTCCACTTCTGATTAGCGGCGCGGTCATCATCGAGGATGTCTTTAACTACGAGGGTTTGGGAATTCAGACCCTGAATGCGGCGTCGCTCGGCGACGTCCCCACTGTTCTGGGCATCACCCTTTTGACGGCGGTTCTGACCCTCTTCGGAAATCTGTTCGCTGACGTGATGCTGGGCGTAGTAAATCCGCGCATACGAGTTGAGGGTAAGTGACCGACCAAGTCGAGCTTGAACTCTTGAGTGAGGAACCCGCCGATCGTGACAACGACTTCGTCCCGATGTGGCGACAGCGTTGGCGAATTTTTGCCAACAACAGGCTGGCACTTGTCTCGGTTGGCTACCTGATTTTCATTCTGCTGGCGTGTTTTATTGTCCCGTACTTTTATCACACGAATCAAACCAATCAGGCGACAGCGTTGAGTGCGGTCTGGAATCAGCCCCCGTCGTGGCATCACTGGTTGGGAACCGATAGTTCGGGGTTTGATGAACTCGGTCGAATCCTCTATGGCGGGAAGTACTCCCTCACACTCGGTGTCTTCGCGGGACTCATCACTATTTTCGTGGGCACGTTCTACGGCATGGTCTCTGGCTTGGCTGGTGGCGTGATCGACAACTTCATGATGCGAATTCTCGACGCCGTACTTTCGATTCCAATACTCATTCTTCTCATCACCCTGCTAACCCTTTATCAGCGTTCCACGCTCTTCTTGATTATCGTGATTGGAGTCACGGGATGGTTCGGCAACGCTCGTATTGTTCGCGGGGACGCACTGCTTATTCGAAAACTTGAGTACACGCAGGCCGCTGAATCTATGGGCGCTGGACGCCTGCACATAATTCGTCGCCACGTTTTTCCCAACTCGATAAGCAACATCGTCACCGTCGCCACTTTCTCGGTCGCGGACGCTATTCTGGCGCTCTCGTTATTGGGGTTCCTCGGGCTAGGAATCCAAACCCCCCAGACTGACTGGGGCACCATGCTCCAGAACGGCGCGGCCGTGATTTCCAATGGCTATTGGTGGGAGGTGTATCCCCTCGCGCTCATTTTTGTCGCTGTGATCGTGGCCATCAACTACATCGGTGACGCGCTGCGCGACGCCTTTGAAGTGCGACTGCTCGAGCGCTAAAGCGCTCGAGGGAAACGTCTGTTAAGAGCCCATTCCGATTACCACAGGTGTCTTTAGCGGGAAGTGACACGCTGCTTCTTGCGTAGCGCCGAAAGGACGCAAGATCGGTTCTTCTTCGGCACAGATTTCCTGCGCACGGGGACAGCGTGTGCGAAAACGGCACCCCGACGGTGGACTTACCGCTGAAGGCAGCTCGCCCTTCACTTGAATCGTCTTGCGTTCGCGAGCAACGACGGGGTCGGGAATCGGAACTGCGTCCAGTAGACCTTGCGTATACGGATGCGCTGGCGAACGGAACACCGATTCTGCGTCGCCAATCTCCACAATCTTGCCCAAGTACATCACACCGATAGTGTCGGCCATGTAATACACCACCGCGAGGTCGTGACTCACCATGACGTACGACAGGTGGTGCTCGCGTTGGAGATTCTTCATCAAATTCAATATCTGCGCTTGCACGGACACATCGAGCGCCGACACTGGCTCATCGGCCACGATGAGGCGCGGATTAAGCGCAAGCGCCCTCGCGAGCCCCAATCGTTGACGTTGGCCGCCTGAGAACTGGTGGGGATAACGATTCAGCGCGGAGGGCTCGAGGCCAACTGCATCGAGCAGCTCAAGAACTCGTGCGCGCTGCTGATCGCGGTTCCCTTCGTTCTGTACCACGAGTGGCTCGGACAAAATCTGAAATACGTTCATCCGGGGGTTCAAGGATGAGTAGGGATCTTGAAACATCATCTGACGTTGCCGATGTTGGACGCGGGTGGCCTTATAACCCTTGGCACTAACCAATTCTCCGTCAAACGTGATCTTGCCGTCAGTCGGACTTTCCAAGCCGACGATCATGCGTCCAATGGTCGTCTTGCCACAGCCCGACTCACCCACCAACCCGAAGGTCTCACCTTCCTTGATCGAAAAAGAGACATTCGATACGGCATGTACGGCGCCCACCACGTGACGGATAAGTCCGCCCTTTACGGGGAATTCTTTGACGAGATTCTCGATGCGAACCAGTTCGACTGATTCAGTGGACTTCGCCGCCGCCACGACACTTTGCACCTCAATCAGGGGACGCGGACCTTTGGTCGGGTGAAAACAGGCGTACGCATGCTTTTTCACCACGGTCAAGGGAGGGTCTTCGACGTGACACTTGTCTGTGGCGAAGGCGCAGCGTGGTGCGAACCGACATCCCACGATCTCTCGGCTCAAGTCCGGCGGTACTCCCGCAATGGACGCCAGCTCCTGTTTCGTTGCCCCCTCAAGACTTGGCATTGACGCGAGGAGGGCCTGGGTATAGGGGTGGCGCATCGCAGTGAACAACTCCTCTGTGGGCGCCTCTTCGGCCTTCTTGCCCCCGTACATGACGACGACGCGGTCGGCGCGACCGGCGATGACGCCCATGTCGTGCGTAATGAGCAAGACACCCATATTTAATTCAGCGCGCAACGTATCGATGATGTCCAAGATTTGGGCCTGAATCGTGACGTCAAGCGCCGTGGTGGGTTCGTCGGCAATCAACAATTTGGGACTGCAGACGAGCCCCATGGCGATGATGACTCGTTGGCGAAGTCCGCCCGAGAGCTCGAAAGGGTATTGATCCAGTCGCTCCGCGGGACGCGGCATTCNNCCTCAAGACTTCGCTGGCGGGCCTCACTGGCGCTGGCCCCGTTGTGGAAACGAGACCCTCACCAATCTGTTTGCCGATCTTCATTGTGGGGTTCAACGAACTCATAGGGTCCTGGGGAATGAGAGCCACCGTTCGCCCACGTTGACTCTGCATTTCTCGATCCGACAGCGAGGCGAGGTCGACGTCGTCGAGAACGACGTTGCCCGCGGATATTTTTCCATTGCCCGGGAGAAGGCGCATGATCGCAAGACCCGTCGTCGTCTTGCCGCAGCCTGACTCACCCACGAGTCCCACGCATTCGCCCGGCGCAATCTCGAGTGAAAAATCGTTCACCGCGGTAGCGAAACGACCTCTCGTCGCGAATTGGACCTCAAGATTTTTCACCGAGAGAAGCGAGGCCATAGTTAAGTAATCATAGTCTCGGTCGTTAGGAGGCTCTAAAGCCTGGGCATCACGAAACCCAATGTTTACACGGCGTGCGGGTATTCGAGCGCGGGGAGTCGCCAACTCCTGCGATGTTCGACCGAGGGCCCGACCTGGCGCAGTGCCGCGAGGTGCGCGGGGGCACCGTACCCCTTGTTGGCGGCCCAGCCGTATTCTGGAAAGTCATTTGCGAGCGACGTCATCCAACGATCTCGGCGCACTTTCGCGAGTACCGACGCGCCCGCGATCGTGGCACTTCGTTGGTCGCCCTTCACAATCGTCGTGCAATCAAGTGCTCCATACGAGCAAGCGGGATGGTCAATCTCGCGCGCGTTTGTGTCTGACGGTATACGTAGCAAATTTAAAGGACCGTCAATCAACGCGTGTGTAGGTCGAAGTCGTAGCGTATCGAGCGCTCGTGTGGCCGCGATAGCGAGCGCTACTCGAACACCACACGCGTCAATCTCTTGCGCACTCACTGAACCCAGCGACCAGTCATCGGCCCACGACTGCAGTGGTAGCTCAAGCAAGCTCCGATGCGCGGGCGTGAGCAACTTCGAGTCGTTGAGTCCCACCGGTGGTTCTCGAAGCGACGACAACACGACCGCACCTACGCACATCGGTCCCGCGAGCGCGCCACGGCCAACCTCATCAATGCCGACGACGACTTCGCCCTCATTGAGCAAACGTCGCTCGAACTGAAGTAGGTCATCCGAAGCGACGCGCACCCCACAAGATTATGTGAGGCGATAGAGACCTAGTATTCACCGCGATGGTCAATCTTGCGATTCTCATTCCTTTAAAGGACTTCGAAATCGCCAAGGGGCGCCTTCGAATCGCGGGCATCGCCGACGTCGGTACGCGCGCCCGAGAACTCGCCCGTGCTGTCATCGCGGCGAGCCAGCCACGTCACGTAGCGGTCGTCACCGAGGCGCTCGACGTTGCCGATTTTGCGTCCCAAAACGGTGCCGAGTCGTTTCTTTCGAGCGCGCGCGACCTCAATGAGGCTGCACAATTGGCGTACCGAGCACTCCAACATCGATTCGACCACGTGCTCATCGCCCACGGTGACCTCGCCAACCCTTCCGGCCTGGGTCTTTTTTCGCCGGAACCGGGTGTGACGATTGTGACGGACCATCATGAACTCGGAACCAACGTGCTAGCTCTACCGACCGGGCTGGACTTTCATTTCTTCTACGGCGCGTATTCGAAGGTCCGACATGAGCGAGAAGCCCGGCGACTGGGGATCGAATACCGAGTCGTCGTCAACAGCCCTTGGTCACTCGATATCGATGAACCCGAGGACCTCCAATAGGGCCAGAAAAGCATTCGAGGGGGCCAGTGGCCCCCTCGAATACACGTCCGCGAACGGACGAGGAACTACATTGCCTTCTTTTTGGCAGCCTTCTTGGTCGCGCGCTTCTTGGCCGGAGCCTTCTTCGCGACGGTCTTCTTCTTGGCTACGGCCTTCTACTTGGCAGGAGCCTTCTTAGCTGCGGCCTTCTTCTTGGCCGGAGCCTTCTTGGCGGGAGCCTTCTTCTTTGCAGCCTTCTTGGCTGGAGCCTTCTTGGCTACGGCCTTCTTCTTGGCAGGCGCCTTCTTGGCGGCCGCCTTCTTTTTCGCAGCTGGTGCCACTTTCCCTCCTTGGGACTCATCAATGAATCAAATTGGGACCTTAAAGTCCCCACGTTGGTGACTTCATTCTTGGTACCACGTTGACAGACGTGTACTCGACCATGTCCGCCCAGCTTCTCAGCTGTGCAGCGACTGCCCGCAGTGCACGGTCCTCGCGAAGGAGCGTTCCACTTTCATGTTGCGTGCAACAATTTCGTGCAACGATGACCTCCTCCGCAGAAGGACACCTAAAAGTTCACTCGTTTTACACACCAATGTCAAGCATTTGAAAATTTTTTGAAAAAATTCTCAACAGTTGTGTCACGTGATCGACAACGGAATCTATTTAGGACGAACGAAGCAAGGTGATGCGTGCAGTGGATCGCAACGTTCAACGTTGGTGTTAGGACCAAGCCGAAGTGGCAAGACGACGTCATTAATCATTCCAAACCTCCTGATCACAGAGAGATCCTGTGTCGTGACTTCTACGAAAGATGACGTCGTCAACGCACTCGCACACGCGCGACGTGACGTTGCAATTCTTCTCTTTGATCCGTCGGGAACGGTCTCTACACCAAACGGCGTGCAACGTGTTGGATACTCACCAATTCGTCAATCAAAAAGTTGGGACGGCGCGGTGCTCGCGTCGCGAACTCTCATTGACGTCGCTCGTCGTGGTCGAGGCGATCGCAGCGACGATCACTGGACCGAGCGTGCCGGCGCACTCGTCGCGCCGTTATTGCA
The DNA here is from genome assembly GCA_003133005.1 of Acidimicrobiaceae bacterium. Lineage (GTDB taxonomy): Bacteria > Actinomycetota > Acidimicrobiia > Acidimicrobiales > RAAP-2 > RAAP-2. Next base: position 29,960 of record PKZI01000175.1, read on the forward strand.
CGCAGCGGCACTGAGAAACGAGTCACTCGGTGAACTCGCGTCGCGCATTGACCAGCGGCGCGCGAGCGACGTGCTTGACGATTTGAGTTCGCGTTACGGCGAACATCATCCGTCCTCATCACTCTTGCGCGGCGTCCTCGCCACTGAAGAACGCGAACAATCAAGTATCTGGTCAACTTCGTCGGGTCTGTTCGCGGGCATGCGTACGGACGCGGCGCGAGCCTCCGCGCGTGAAGCACCACTCGATGTTGACGATTTCTTGTCCCAGCCCCACCAACTTCATATCGTCGCGCCGAGTCGCCATCAGGCGGTGACGACGCCTCTCGTCGTGGGCATGATCGATGAGTTGGTACATGCCACGTACGACCGACACCACGAAGGAGCACGGCTTCTGCTCGCCCTGGATGAGCTCGCCAACGTCGCACCCCTGCCGCGTCTGGCGAGCATCGTCTCTGAGGGTGGCGGCCAAGGCGTGCTCACCCTCGCGTG
>PKZI01000023.1 GCA_003133005.1 Acidimicrobiaceae bacterium
CACCGGTTTTTGGTCGTGCGTTGGGCATTTCGACGTCACGTGGATTAATGCGGTACCCGCGATCATCGCTCGCCTCACAGACGTCGACTCCGATGAAACTGTGCCTCAAGGAATTCGCTTTATTCGATCAGCCTCGGCTCCGCTTGCACCTGCTCAACGTGCCCGTTTTGAAATGGCGACGGGTATTACTGTTCTCGAGTCGTATGGAATGACTGAGGCGGCGAGTCAGATTTGCGCCGCTCCGCTCGATGGACCTAGAAAGATTGGTTCGGTCGGTCGACCAATTGGTGTTGAACTGAGGATCACCGCGTTCGATGGCGGGAATTCTCCGGCGCTGGTAAGCAGCAACGTCGTCGGACACATAGAAATCAGGGGACCTTCCGTCATCGATCACTACGCGATGACGGGCTATGAGGACCGGTTTGACAAGGACAAGTGGCTCCGCACCGGCGACATGGGCTACATCGACGAGGACGGCTACGTGTTCTTGATAGGGCGCACCGACGACGTCATTAACCGGGGAGGCGAGAAGATCATGCCTCGAGAGCTCGAGGAGGTGGCAATGAAGATCGACGGTGTTTTGAGCGCCGCCGTTATCGCTCGCGAACATGACGTCTATGGTCAGGTTCCGGATCTCTTCGTTCAACTCCGTGGTGTGACATCAACCACGCCGCTCGAGCAGCTCGCCATAGTGACCAAGGAACTTCACGATGTTCTCGTGAATACCTTCGCGCGTACGCGTCGACCAATCTCTATCAACGTGATCGAGACGATGCCGTCGAACGCCACGGGCAAGATTCAAAAGAGATTGCTCGCCAACGACGGGGTGAATACCCTCTATCAGTTGTCAGTCTCATGACACACGCAACAGGAGCTCACCGTATAACGATGTCGGAAAATCGGCGCTAAGGATGGGGGATGCGACCTCCGCGCCACTTCGAGGGACTCGAAGGCGCCTCGAACATATTGACGCGATGCGACCAGTCAAGCAAGCGGCCGTTATCTCCACCCATACGCTCGTTTTCTTTGCTCCTTTGGCGACGAGCTCAGCGGTCGTTGGCGTCATTATGCTCACGCGCTTTTCTCGAGACGCCTTCCTCTTCGTGTCAGCCTGCATGCTTGCGTACAGTTATCGCGACGTTGAGAGGATCAATTTCCGCTCCTACTTCAAGCGCCGATTCATGTCGGTTGGCGTTCCATACCTCGCGTGGACGGTTATCTATTTTTTCTACACGTCATTGAATCCAACCAATTCCTTCCCCTTCTATTCGCTCGCATGGGTCAAAGTATTCAGTCACTCGGGCGCGCACTACTTCATCCACCTCCTCCTCACCGGGTATTACCACCTCTATTACCTCATCGTGATAATGGAGTTCTACGTGCTGTTCCCGCTTTTGTTTAAATTCGTTCGCAAGTATTCCTCGTGGCATTGGCTCTTCATCGTGGTTGCGCTCGTCTGGCAGATTGCCTACGGGGCGCTGGTGGATTCGCGTCATCTCTTCATTCATCTTTCAGGCGTACAACAGACTCGATTCATAACGTCCTACCCGATCTATCTGGTGGGTGGTGTCATTGTCGCCCTCCACCTCGACGATATCCACCAATGGATCGTGCAACACGCGCGCCTTATCATCGCGGTGACGGTCGTATCCGGAGTTGGGGCCGAGATACTCAGTTTCCTCGGTCGATACTCGTGGATGCCCTTGTTCCTCCAGACGGGAACCTTCGTCTTTTCACCTACGGTCGTGCCGTTTGATATTTCAGCGATCTTGTGCGTCTACTTACTCGGTGTCTTCCTCGTCTCGAAGAATCGAAGCGTTCGTACTCGCGCCGCCCTCCAGTCGGGTTCTGACAACTCGTACGGCGTGTACTTATCCCAGATGCTGTGGATTCCGCTACTGCTTCGTTTTCGCGACCATTTCCACATCCATCTCGCGTGGGAATTGCAGGTGCCAATTGCCCTCGTGGTGGTCTATTCGCTCGGGTTTCTATTTACGGCCGTGGTTGCCCGTACCCCACTCGCCGTCGCCGTAACGGGTCGGTCTCGCGCGACGTGGGCGTCGCTGTTTCCTCGTCGTCACGACACCCCTGACCAACTTCGAGGGGACGTAGGGGATGGACCGTTCGACGTGGTCTACGAATAACGAGGATGAGGTGTCAAGGTAGCGGGATGGGTACAGTGAGCTCCCATCGACTGCAGTTCGCCACCCCTCCCCAGTGCCACTCTTCTATAGAGGTGCCAGAGACGTACGCTTCCATCGCTCGAATCGTGCCCCCGTGGGTGACGACGAGCAGCCGCGCGTCGCCGTAGGTCTCGATGGTTTCCCTCACGAATCGTCCACTTCGATCGTAGAGTTCACGAAGCGATTCGCCCATTTCTGGATGCGCGTCCTCATTGATGACGTGCGTGCCTTCGATGCCGGTGATGGATGGCGTCAGAACGTTCGAAGGTCGTGACTCGGCAACGCCAAAGGAGCGTTCGCGAAGCAATTTCGTCGTGAGGATAGCGCCGCCCAGAACCTCAGCCAGGAGCGCCGCCGTTTCGACGCAACGCGTCAGATCGCTCGAAAGAATGGCGTCATAGTGATCGTTACGCAATTCACTCGCCAACGCACGAACTTGGCTCTGCCCTTGTTCAGTAAGGCGGGACGTGTCGTTTTGACCCTGTATGAGTCGTCGGGTGTTCCACGTGCTTTCGCCGTGGCGCACCACCGTCCACTTCGCATAGTTGGTGCGGTTGGAGGCCACTCGTCAAGAGTAGTGGCGTCGTGGAGCTCGCTTTAGGGAACCTTTGGCACGTCGTCGTTACGACAATGGCGGAAGTACATCTTCAATCGCG
>PKZI01000157.1 GCA_003133005.1 Acidimicrobiaceae bacterium
GGGCCGTCGCCGCGTATCCGGCCTACGCGGAGTACCAGGTCAAGACCACGCGCGAAATTCCAGTCTTCGTCGCGGCTCGAAAGTAGTTCATAGGCGTCACTTCGCGTCGTTACACGGCACCACGTGCATTCGCATCGGTGGTGACGTTTTCGCGTGCGAAACGCGAAGAGGGTCGGTAAGGTCCCTGTGCCGGGGGTTTTCCCCACGGCGAGGAAAGGTTGGACGAATGGGAAGTGAAGGACTCCACGAGCCCCTCGAATTACTCGATGAGGCGACGCTTGATTATCACCGTGCGATGACGTCGTTGTGTGAGGAATTTGAGGCCGTTGATTGGTACAACCAACGCGTCACCGCGACGAAGGACTCGAGTCTCGGTGCGATCCTCGCGCACAACCGCGATGAAGAAAAAGAGCACGCAATAATGCTGCTTGAGTGGCTTCGTCGCCACGACGCCGTGATTGACAAAAACCTCCGGACGTATCTTTTTACGACGCTGCCTGTTACCGAAGTTGAAAAGCAAGCCATGGGCGAAGAGGGACCATCGTCGACGACTGCGAGCTCGGGGTCACTCGGCTTGGGCGCTTTGCGGGGGTTGGACGCATGAACCATCTCTATCGAGATCTCGCCCCCATTTCCGAACCCGGCTGGAGCGCAATTGAACAAGAGGCAACGACGCAGTTGACGACGTATCTCGCCGCACGCAAATTGGTGGATTTCGTAGGCCCACTTGGTTGGACGCACTCGGCGAGCAATCTCGGACGCGTGAAGGGCATAACCGCGCCCAGCAGTGCCTTGGCGGCGTCACTTCGCGAAGTGCGACCTCTCGCTGAACTTCGTGCTCCCTTTGAAGTTTCGCAGCACGAATTGCACGCGATTGATCGTGGCGCCACTAAGATTGATTTTGACGCTTTGGATGTAGCGGCACTCGTCATCGCGCAAGCCGAGAATGCCGCGGTGTTGGCTGGTTGGCCAGAGGCGAGCATCCCTGGTATTGCCGGAGTCGCCGTCGGCGAGCCGATTCCCCTTGGCACCGACTACGCGCAGTATCCAAAGGTTGTTGCTTCAGCCGTCGAGCGCCTGCACTCGGGCGGGATAGGTGGACCTTACGGCATTGCGTTGAGCCCAGAGTCGTACCTCGGCGTGGTCGAATCCACCGAACAGGGTGGCCTCATTGTCTTCGACCATCTCCGGGAAATACTTGGAGGTCCCATAGTTCGAACGACCGGCATCGATGGTGCCGTGGTGATGTCGTTACGAGGGGGCGACTTCGTCTTCGAGTCTGGCCAGGACCTTTCAATTGGCTACCACTCACATGACGCGAACGCTGTGCAGTTGTACTTTGAGGAAAGTTTCACCTTCAAAGTGAATACTCCCGAGGCTGCGGTAATCCTTCACAACTGAGCGGGAGGGCCTCTCGGACGCAACGCTCTGCTCGCGACGGTCGTTACGCTTAAGTGTTCATTCGTACGAGCGAGTCACCGACGCCAAAACGCGTCCAGTCCATTTTTTGCCCGTTAGTTCGTAGCCGAGGAACTAAGGGGCCACGTCACGCCGGTCAATTGTTCTGACACGTCCCAGAGAAGAGCGGCGAGCGTGGCGTCGAGTGCTTGGGGGGATGGACTATTTAGTGACGGGTAACCGCGCAAGTGCTGGAATCCATCGGGTCCCACGTATGATCCGCTCGGTACGTCCGCGACGGTGGCGTACAACGTGGGCAGGGCTCCCATGGTCCCTTTTTGCGCGATCAATTTGTTCGCGACGGAACTCAGCACGTTCATGATTGGATTGCTGGTGTGCCCTTGCAAATTGGTGGCGGCGTAGCCGGGGTGCACGGCAATCGCGCGAACTTTCGAGTTGGCGTCGCGGAGTCGTCGCGCAAGTTCGAGGACGAAGAGAAGATTGGCGAGTTTTGACTGAGAATACGCGTCCCACGGTTTATATTTGCGAGTCTCCCAATTGAGATCGTTAAGCACAATTCGGCCTCGACGATGAAGGTCCGACGAAACCACAATGATTCGATCAGTGACTTGAGGCACGAGGAGGTTGGTGAGCGCGAAGTGGCCGAGATGATTCGTGCCGAACTGCATTTCAAACCCGTCGACAGTTCGCTGTTGTGGTGTTGCCATGATGCCGGCGTTGTCAATCAGAAAGTCAATCGTTCCCGTGGTGCCCTCGGCGAACGATCGCACTGAACGTAAGCTCGCGAGGTCGAGTTCTCGGACGTTGACGTCGCCAGCCATCGCCGAAGCGGCAACCTGGCCCTTCTTTACGTCGCGTACCGCCAAGGTGACCGACGCCCCGGCACGGGCGAGTTCGAACGCAGCGACCTGTCCAATGCCGCTGTTGGCCCCCGTCACGATGGCAGTGCGCCCGCGCAGGTTGGGCAGGTCGGAGGCGGTCCAGCGTAACGAAGGCATGGTGTCAACTTATGGGTCACGGGCTGGCCCCGTCACCGTTTTTGGTATACCTTCACGGCGAGGGGTGACTGACCCTTCATAGACCACAGGTATGGCGCCCGGCCCGGCGCGAAGCGAAAGTCGACTCAGGAGCCCCAAGAAAATCGAGACGAGACTGTCTAGTTCTGGAACGATACGGTATCGTTTTGTATGGCCGTGGAGAACGTCTCGTCAATCGCCGATTCGACCGGTGATCGTCATCGTGGAGGACGACGTCTCGACAGTTCGCGCGACGACGAGCTGCGCCGTGCCACCCTTAGTTTGCTCGCGGAAATTGGCTACGAACGCCTAACCATGGACGCCATCGCAACGAGCGCTGGCGCTGGCAAGGCCACGCTCTATCGACGATGGTCAGGCAAGGCTGAGCTCGTGCTTGACGCCATTGCCTGCGCAAAAAATCGCGTGACTTTGCCCGATACAGGATCGCTCTACGGAGACCTCATGGCGCTTTTCGAGCAGGGCCCAGAGATTGACAGCGAATTCGACGCGCAAGTAATGGTTGGCCTCGTGAACGCGATGGCACGCGACGACGAACTTCGTGCAGCGTTCCAAGAACTGATGATCACTCCAATTTTATTAATTCTCACTGAGATATTCCACGCAGCGATTTCGCGCGGTGAGATTGCGCCGGTGGACAATTTGGAACTGGTTGTATCCATCGTCCCGGCGTATTTCTTGTACCGGCACATTATTTTTGGCGACGGATTTGATACGGCGACCTTCATCTCCATCGTGGACGACATCTTGTTGCCGCTCGTCCAGTTCAAGTCGCCGGTCATCACTCGTCCTAAGCCATCAGCCAATTAACTCACTGAGAGGAAACCAATGTCCACCACTGACGCGAGCAAGTTAACGCAGAGCAATACCGAAGGAAAACACCTAGGTCTCGCCCTCGCGGTCATCTCGGCGGCGCAGCTCATGATCGTCCTCGATGCCACCGTGGTAAACGTCGCGATTCCCACAATCCATCGGGCGCTTCACTTCAGTGCGAGCAATCTTGAATGGCTGATCACCGCGTACTCGCTCACCTTTGGTGGTCTCTTGTTGTTTGGTGGGCGCACCGGCGACCTCTACGGAAAACGTCGAATGTTCATGGTCGGGGTGGGTATCTTCGCGCTGTCCTCGCTTTTGGGGGGACTCGCCACGAATGACGTGTGGCTGATATTTACTCGAGG
>PKZI01000207.1 GCA_003133005.1 Acidimicrobiaceae bacterium
CGTGATGGCGTGCTCTTCTCGTACCTCGAGTACGTGGGCGATGATTACGAGGCATCCATGGCACGAATTGGTGAGGACCCAGTGACGAGGGAATGGTGGCAACACACTGATCCTTGTCAACAACCCGTCGAGTCCGCCCACCCGGGTGAGTGGTGGGCGCCGCTTGAGGAAGTGTTTCATCTCGAGTGACGCCGGTCGTACGTATTGACGCACACCACCACCTGTGGGATCTCGCCGCTCGCGAACAGACGTGGACCGANNACCCAAACTGCACCGTACGTTCACGATGGACGACCTCGTTCCTCACCTCGTGGCGAACAACATCGACGGTACGGTCCTCGTGCAAACCATCAACGATCCTGATGAGACGCCGGAGTTTTTGCGACAGGCGTTCGAGAATTCGTATATTCGCGGTGTCGTCGGATGGGTTGACCTGACCAACGACACGGCTGCGCAAATTGTGCAGTTGAAATCCTTGCCGGGAGGTGACCTCTTGAAAGGGATACGTCACCTCGTGCAAGGCGAGTCCGACGTGAACTGGCTCACGCGACCAGACGTCCAAGACGGACTGCGCGCGGTCGGCGAGGCGAATCTCGNNTCTCGTCTACGACATTCTCGTCTTTCCCCACCAACTTGAGGCCGCCCTTCGCACGGTGCGCGCACTGCCCGAGGTGAGGTTCGTGCTCGATCATTGTGGTAAGCCGAGGATCATCGACGGCGACATCGATGGGTGGCGCCGTCAGATGGTGCAGCTCGCAGCGAACGAGAACGTCGCAGTCAAGCTCTCGGGGCTCGTGACCGAGGCTGATCACGCGAACTGGAGTGAGCTCGACCTCCAGCCTTACGTGCAGGTCGTGCTTGACGCGTTCTCACCCGCGCGGATCATGTTCGGATCGGATTGGCCGGTCTGTCAACTCGCTGCGACCTACGACGAAGTGGTGAGCGTCACGGAATCGTTGACCGCGCTGCTTCGCCACGACGACAAAGTGGCGATCTTTGGCGGCACGGCGTGTGATTGGTACGGATTGGACGTTACATGAAAGAGAAATTGATCGGTCGCACGAACGTGGCGGTGACGACGTTGGGATTTGGCGGCGCGCCCATAGGCAACCTTTATCGCGCGACGACCGACGANNGAGCGACGATTGGGTCGAGTTCTCTCTGCGAAGGCGCGCGATCAGTTCGTCCTCTCGACGAAAGTCGGTCGTTTGCTCACGCCCAATCCGCACCCCGTCGGCTCTGATTTGGAGTCGGGAGCGTTTGACGTACCCGACGACCTGACGCGAACGCTCGACTATTCCGCTGACGGCGTAAAGCGAAGCATCGAGGAGAGCCTGCGTCGTCTCGATACCGATTACGTGGACATTGTGTACGTGCACGATCCCGACGACCACGTGCAACAGGTAATCCGTGAGACGTTCCCCGCGCTCGTCAAACTGCGTGAGCAAGGCGTCGTGCGAGCGATTGGCGCGGGCATGAACTTCTGGCAACCTTTATTGACGTTCGTGCAATCCTGCGATATCGACGTCGTGATGCTGGCTGGACGATGGACGCTGCTTGACCGCAGCGGCGCGCCGCTGCTTCAAGCGTGCGAGGAGCGAAACGTCGCCGTGGTCGCGGCGGCGCCATTTAACTCGGGCATCCTCTCGCGAGCAAAACCCCAGAGCGACGGACACTTTGACTATCAAGGGATCTCGGCGGAGTTGTTCGCCCGCGCGAACCAGCTCGCGGCGGCGTGTGACTCGTTCGGCGTGGAGTTGCCGGCCGCCGCCATCAACTTTCCCCTACGAGAAGAAAGTGTCGTGTCGGTGGTGGCGGGATTTCGTTCCGCGTCGCAAATGCTCGACGGCGTTCGGTGGATGAATGAAGAGATTCCCGAGGCGCTTTGGCTCGAACTCGAATCGCAATAGGCGCTCCCTGCCGCCAAGACGGTGCATTGCGTCTAGAGNNGATCAGGTCGCCGTGGTCAATGGCGACGCCGCCAACGTGCACGCGTCCGCCCATCGTCGCGATCTTCATACGCGCACGAAAGTCAATCGGTCGACGGCCCGCCGACCACACTGGGAATTTCAATCCCTTGATTTTTTCGGTGTCGCGAATATTGCCGTCCGTTACCGCTCCCAACGCGCCGCGGCCGATCGCGGCCGCGCTGAAGAGTTCGCCCCAGTACGCGGTCGACAGGTTGTCGCCCGTCGCGATGACCGCGACATTGCCGGGCCGAAGGGTATCAATGTAGGCAATCGCGTCGTCGTAGGGGTGTTCGCTGTCCTCGTCAGAGGGCTCGAATTGGACGGTCGACGCCCTGCCCAATACCCTGGCGCCCTCAAAAAGGGGTACGACGTGGTTCGCCATGACGTTGTTTCGTACGCCGACGACGTCAAGTGAATCGGAAATCATCGCTGAGGTGAGACTTGCGTCGATGCTCTGGGGCACGTACTGCTCACTTGATGACATGGCCACCCGTGGGTGAGAACGCAAATCGCGCCTCGACGTCAGCGTCGACCAACACGCCGAGGCCGGGGCTCTCGGGTGCGCGAAGGAAGCCGTTATCAAGCTTGATTGGTTCGACGAGTATCTCTTCTCGAAGGGGATTGGGAAGCGTGCAGTACTCGAATAATTGCACATGGTCGTGAGCGAGGGCGGCGTGGAGATTTGCACTGAAGGTGACGCCACTTCCCCAAACGTGCGGCACGCAGGCAACAGAATGGTCGCGCGCGAAGTCCGCGACTCGTCGAAAGTTTCGAGGCCCCCCGAGGAACGTGACGTCGGGTTGGGCCAGATCGATCCCACGCTCTTTGATGAGAATCGCAAACTCTTCGAAGGTGCCGTTCGATTCGACTCCCGAGACCGGTATCGAGAGCGCCGCGTTCACCCGGGTGTAACCCGCGACGTCGGTAGCGAAGCAGGGTTCCTCGTACCAACGCGCGCCGAACTTCTCCGCGACGCGCCCTACTTCAATAGCGTCGTCAACCGACCAGGGCTGTGACGCGCTTGCTTGGACCACGTCTAACACGAAGCGCACGTCGGCGGGCAGTCGTGGTGCGAGGTACTCTACGAGTTCGATCGTGGTCGCGGGATCCTTCATCGCACGGAACTTCACCGTTTTGAATCCTGCGCGTACTTGGTTCTGCGCCCAGGCGTCCACGTGCGCAAAGGTCGTACCAAGACCACCGCTGGCGTACGTCTCAATGACGTCGCGCTTCCTTCCACCGAGCAGCTCATAAGCGGGAACACCCTCTCGCTTGGCCACCGCGTCGAGGGCGGCGATCTCTATGGCGCCGGCTACACCGCTCGCGATGCCGCCGCGCGACCAAAAGGCGGTGTACGCACGCAAGTGATCGCCAACATCAAGTGGGTCTTCGAATGATTGGCCTTGGACGTAGGGGAGGTAGGCGCTCACGAGTCCCGGTACCGCGAGTGCGGCCATGATGCCCGCTCCCGCTTCGCCAATCCCAGTTGTTCCGTCGCTCAACGTGACTTCGACCAGCGCCGCGTCCCAGGACCGGATGGTCCCCGCGACCCAGACCAATTCCTCACCTTCGGGGTACACGTACGAGAGCAGTACCGGACGGACACTTTGGATGGTGAAACTTGATGGCACGCGCCCCCCACTCTGGCGTAGCGCCCCTCGCGTCGACGCCACTCACGTTTTAGCACACATTCATCCGATGAATTTCGTATTTTGAGGAGACACGACCCGTTGTTTTGGCTTGGATGGGCCCCACAAGCGTCCAAAGATAGGACTACTTGACTGGTCTTCTAGACAAGTTCGCTCCGTGGGCGTACACCCGCGAGGTCACTCAGCTCGCATTAGCGCCGTGTGTGACCTATTCCTCACTAATGACGTCGGTGGGATGGGCGTAAATGAACTCTTCGACGTTGAGCAGGTGTATCGCCATTCGAAGACGCGCGTGCTCAGGCTCATGCTGGCGAAGAGCCTCGAGAATACCGCGGTGGTCTCGTTGCGCACTCGGGACGGCGCCACTGTCGCTGATCGCGTGCCATGTTCGACTTCGGATCGTACGATTGCCGAGAGCGTTGATAAGGGCCTCGAGGGCGGGGTTACCTGAACAACGCGCGATGATTCGATGGAACTCGATGTCCGCTTCCATCACGGCGTCGTAGTCAATCGGTGTTGCTCCCGTCACGTAGGTTTCGATGGCGTCAAGCGTCTTTTGGGCGAGATCCAAATCACTTGGCGTAATGCGCAGGGCAGCAGTGGCGGCTGCTTCGGACTCGAGGATTCGTCGCACCGTTTGAAGGTGCCCAGTATTGGCGGGACTGTGAAGGTCCACCAGGAACGTCATCGGAGCGAGAAGCGCGGAGGGGTCGAGAGCCGTGACGTACGTGCCGTCACCCTGACGCGTTTCGAGCACGCCCATTATGCAGAGTGCTCGAACGCCTTCGCGTAGCGAACCACGCGATGTACCGAGCGACTCCGCAAGGTCCTTTTCGTTGGGCAATCGTGAGCCGGCCTGTAAATGACCGTCGGTGATCATCTTCTTGATGCCGTA
>PKZI01000188.1 GCA_003133005.1 Acidimicrobiaceae bacterium
CGAGACCCGCGGTGTAGATCTCCCAACCATTGGCGTAGCCTGAACCCTTGAAGCTGGCGCTGCCGTACTTGAAGTCGTAGACCGCGAGCACCACGAAAATCGCGCCAAAGGGGATGATCAGCGCTCGCAGCACCTTGACCATGGTGGCGTGACCGAGGTAAGGCATGACCGCTTGAATCGCTGCGGCGAGAATGATGAAGACGACCTTGAGCCCGCTCGAAACGTGCACGCCCCCCATCTGGAAAAGCACGATGATCGCACCCACGATGAGAATGAGTCCTTCGGTCTCGAACCCCAGTTGCGTGATCCAGTTAAAGAAACTGAGCAGACGCGAGCCTTGGGAGCCGAACGACGCACGGTTAATGGTAAAGACGGTGGTACCCGCCTCGGGCCCCTGTAGTGAGGCAACACCCAAGAGTAGGAAAGAAAGATTACCGATGATCATGATGCTGAGCGCGGTCCAAAACTTGAACCCGAACGCCATGAGAATCGCCCCGTAGGCGAAGTACTCAATGTTGATCGCCGAACCCGTCCAGAGCGCCCCGATATTGCGAGGTGTGGCCCATCGCTCGGTTTCGGGTACGTAATCAATGCCGCGCGCTTCGACGCGAAACGCCTCGTCGCCCGCCGATCCTTCGTGTGAATCCAAAGTCGTTGCCACCGGTGTGGTCCTCCCTAAGTAATTGTCAACCGATCACATACCCGAAGACGCTCGTGCCCTCGCGTCGTACGCGCCAAGTATGGTCGATTCGATTTCTCAACACCGTCTTTTTAAGGCAAATTCGCGGTACTTTTCTCAGAATTAACCAGTTCTTAACGGCCCCCTACCGGGTTCAAAGAGTGCCTCAACAAGATGGGAGCGTCTCGAAAATCTTGAGACATTTTGAGAAGGGTTGCCTTATGTATCGCACAACCAAAAAGAAGCTAGTGAAGCGAGTTGGCATCACCGCAGTCGCGGCGCTCGGTGCCGTCGGCGTGAGTGCCGCCGTCGCCAGTGCATCACCTATCGCAAAGAGCACCGGACACACCAGCGCTGGCGCGCACGACTCAACGCCAACGCCAAACGGTGCAATGGGCCCGGGATGTGCCATGGGGAGCGGCGGTGTGGTTACGGCCCTCACTAGTACATCGATCACCATTAGTGATCCTTCGGGCACGACGACCACTTACACCATCACTTCGTCGACCACGGTCACGAAGGATCGAGTGACTGCGGCCATCGCGGACCTCGCGGTCGGTGATGAAGTACACGTCGTGCCCAGTGCATCCGGTTCCACGACCGCCGCCAGCATCGCCATTGTCGAACCGAGCGTGATGGGTAAAGTCACCGCGGTTAGTGGTGACACCATCACCATCAGTGGACCCAACAGCTCGAGTGCGACGGTGATTGTGTCGAGTGCGACGACGTACACCAAGGATCGAGCGAGCGCCACCCTGGCCGACGTGACCGTCGGCTCGTCGATCTTCGCCGAAGGCAGCTTTGCGTCCTCCACTGACACCAGCACGCTCGACGCGACGAGCGTCGGCATTGGCGGCGCTGGCCCGGGAGGATTCGGTCACCCTGGTGGCCCTGGTCCTCAAGGCGCACAACGTGGTACGGGCTCTTCAGCGCGCCACTCGCGCTAGTTCCGGTATCCAAAATCTCAGAGCCCAGGCGTCCCTCCCTACGCCTGGGCTCTGAACTCTCGGATTCATCCGACGATTTCGTCACGGTGGCGTCGACCACGCGAGATTTCGTTACCCAGAAGTAATTCTGTTTTGACTTGTGTATAGGCGAGTTCTTGATAAGTTTCGCTGAAAGGGGATTCCACACAAGGTGGTGTCTCCGGGGGGAAAGCAGGATCAAGATGTCACGCACGTTCGATCGCCGATCGTTCCTTACGCACTCAGCCGCCACCATTGGAGGCGTCGCAATGGCAGGGACCATTGTCGACGGTTTGATGGAATCGGTAGCGGGTGCAACGGTTGGGATTAGCACCGCAAAGCCAAAAATAGGTGGCTCCGTCACCGTCGGATTGATATCTGACGTGCCGAACTATCACGTATTTAATGGTTCTCAGGGCAAGATGGACGCGTCAGGATTTTGCGTTGCGAACGCAGTTTTTGACCCGCTCTTCGTCATAGGCATCAATGGTGACTCCTGGCTGCCCATGCTGGCACTCTCGGCGACGCCCAACGCGTCGTACACCGCGTGGACGATTCCTCTGCGACAGGGCATCAAGTTCCACAACGGTGACGCGTTCAACGCACAAACAGTTGTCGAGAACTGGCAAGCCGCTGCGGCCGACCCGACCGTTGGACTAGCTATCCGCCCCATCATTGCCTCGGTGGTCGCGACGAGCGCCTATGAAGTCGTCTACAACATGGTGGTTCCCTTCTCCACGTACCCGACAAACCTCGCGGAACAGCAAATTGCCTACATGGCGCACCCGTCGTCATTTTCACCGACGTATAAGGGCAATCCCATTGGTACCGGACCCTTCAAGTTCAAGTCGTGGCAGGTAGGCGTTGAGTCGCAGTGGGTGAAGAACACCTCCTACTGGCGAAAGGATGCGGCTGGTCGCAAGTTGCCGTACCTCGACGCCATCAACTTCAAGACCATCCCCGACAACGCCACTCGGAACTCGGCGCTGCAATCGGGGGACATCGACATGATCCTTCAACAAGACGNNTGCCGATGCTCGAGACCCGTCGGTCAACTGCCTTATCATGAACACGACCGGCACGCTCAACCAGTACTTCCTGTGGGCGGGCGAGTTCGCGTCGGCCCTTGGCATCGTGGGTGTGTTGGACTACCTCTATGGCCTCGAGTACTTCGGGGGCGTGCTCAAGACCGGGGCTTCGGCGAGTCAGGCCGCGGCAGCGACCACTGCGTGGCTCCAGGGAACGACAACCGTGAGCGGAATTACTGCACCAGGTCTTACGTCAGCCCAAGCGACGTCGATCGTGCAGTACATCGCTGGTGGTACGTCGACAGCCGCCGATCCGGCGCCAGCGACCACGCAGCTCGCCGCGTACGCCGGCACGCTCGGTGCCGTCAACCCTTCGACCGGAAAGTGGGACCCGACGCGCAAGCCCGTGGTCAATGACGTGAACATTCGCATGGCGTGCGCAATGGCGATAAACCGCAACACGTTTTTCAAAGCCATCGACGGTGGAGTGGGCGCAGTGGCGGACGGCGTTTATCGCAAGGCGTCGCGCTACTACAAGAATCCGGGTTACCCCGCCTACAACCCGAGCGCTGCCAAGGCCCTCGTCGAGGCGTACAAGAAGGCGAACAACGTGTCCGAAGTCAGCTTTGTTATTGACATCGTCTCAGGCGTCGCGTCCCAGCAACAGCAGTTCGCCTTCTTCCAGTCACAGTTGGCGGCGGTGGGCATCAGCGTGACCGCACGTCCGTCGGTGCAAAGCACGCAGATCAACAACGTCATTTATGGCGAGTACGACTGTGCGACGTGGAACCAGTTNNTACCTGCGGGGACCTTCATTGCGGGCGCGGTGAACTTCGCCCACCTGGGAGACCCGGCGATTGAGAGTGCGATGCTCACGGCGCTCGCGGCGCCAGTGAACTCGGCGACGCGCACCGATAACTGGGCGTCGATCAACACCCAGTTCGCTAAAGAAATTCCCTACCTCTGGCTCGACATCACGGTCACCGCGTTCGCCGCGGCGAAGAACGTGCAGAACTGGGCCCTCAGCACCGCCGCCGACGGGGTCACCCGTACGTTGACGTTCGACGGCGGTTCGTCTCGTTGGGATCAGATCTGGATCTCGTAGCGCAAAGGATTTATTCGTAAGAAGGGCGGCNNTGCGCCGCCCTTCTTCGCATTTCATCAACTTCTGTTGACGTGACCAACGACGTTTCGCCACCACCACAACGTGGTGCTCGCCAAAAGCGCGGCGACGATCGCCACCACGCTAAACGGCAAGGCGGTGTTGATCGAGAAGAGAAATCCCGAAACGCTCGCGGCGATGGCGAGTGCCGCGGTGTTTGACGTGGCGTAGAGACCCTGACGTCGACTTTGCTCTCGATTCTTGGCCCCTTGGCTCATGAGCGATGAGATCGACGGAATGGAAAGTGACGCACCTATCGACTCGAGTGAGCCCGTGAAGAGGATCACCACATTGTTGTGGATGTGCGGATAAATCGAAAGAAAGACCGCACCATTCAAAACACCGAGCAGCGCAATCACGCGGCGATTCGCGTGGTCCGCGAGCCATCCACCAACGCGACTGAGCGCGACCCACGGCAAGGCAAAAACCGTCCAACTAAGACGAATCTCGAGTGTGGTCGCGTGGTGCGCGTGAAGTAGGAGGCTCCAGCACGCCTCGTAGACACCCACGCAAAGACCGCTCGCACTGGTCGCGACGAGCGCACCGATGAGTTGCCGACTCCACTGCACCTTCGGGAGGGGACTCGGGTCGTATGCGTCGTCGCCGAGGTTGGTGTGAAACGCCACGTAGGCGGCCACCAAGCTAACGGCGCCCGTCGCGAAGAACGCCCAACCGAGATCCCTCACCGACGCGAGGACGCCGACCACCGGACCGAAGGCCAGTCCAAAGAGTTGGGCGGCAATGATTCTTGAGATGGCCCTGCCTCTCTGCTCCTCGGCGAATAGCGCCGCGACCGCGGACATCGAAGCCACTTCAACTGCTCCGGCCGATGCGCCTTGGATGACACGAGTGATGATGAACCAGTACGCCTGGATCGGCAAGAGCAGGGTCATCGACGCGAGACCGTAGGTGACGAGGCTCAGCATAAGGACGGGGCGACGCCCGAACTTGTCAGCTAAGTGTCCGAGGAAGAACTGCGTCGCGACACCCGCAAAAAAGAACGAAGCCATGATGAGCCCGATGATGCTCGGAGTGCCACCACGGCGCTCGAGAAACAGCGGCAACAGAGGAAGACCTAGTGACGCCCCCATCCACTGGATGCCGACGATGATAGTGAGACGCCGAAGTGTTTGGTTGGGAGTTGAATTCGGCACGGCGACCACGCTACTTGTCGCGTGTCGCGAAAACCTAGCTAAAGGTTTTGCATTCGACAAGTATGAGTATGCCTAGGCCAATGTAGAGCCAAGGGAGCACCACGTGCCCGTACTTCTCTCCAAAGCTGACAACACGAGCGTGTCCCGCGATGAGCCGTGCTCCGGTGACGAAGAGAAGTTCCCAGACCGCAAAGACGAGGACAGTCAGTATCTCGTGCGCGACGTTGTTGGCACGAAGGAGGGGAATCCATACCGCGACGTTGTCGCCGCCGAGGGCCACACTCACACTGAAGGTGGTGAAAGCGCCTCGCCGATATTTTTCGCGAACGGGCGCGTTTCTGGTTCGCCACGCGTGATAGGCAAAGGCAAACGGAGCAAGGCAAAAGATACCGGCCCAACGAAGCGGTACTGCTCGCAACAACGTTCCGACGCTCACCGCGACGACGACAAGCGTCGCGACGCCGAGCGACTGGGCGATGCTGAGACGGCGAAACCGCGCTCGATCGCTGAGCGCCAGTTGCGCGGCGAACGCGAAGAAATTGTCGATCATGGTACCGACGAACGCCAGTGAACCCACCACGATCACTTCAACGATGGAATGCACGCGCCCGACCTTACTTCTCAGTAGTCGGAAGCAGAAAAGTAGGAGAGTAGGCTCGCGGTTTATGATTCGTCACGTTTCGGTACCGACGTCTGCGCAACTTGAGGCAGCGCGTAGAGTCATTGCCGATCACTTGGTGGTGACACCGACGGTGACGCTCAATATGCGGGGCCGACCCGTGTTCGCGAAACTCGAGAATCTGCAAACGACGGGGTCGTTCAAGATTCGCGGCGCTCTCAGCGCGATTGACGCCGCGCACCGCGACGATCCTCGCGGCGCGGTGATCACGTCCTCAGCGGGAAATCACGGTCTCGGTATCGCGCACGCAGCTTCGATCCTCGGCGTACCGGCCACGGTGGTCGTTCCCGAGAACGCGTCGCTTGCCAAGGTGAAGAAACTCGGTGAATACGATATTGAGCTCATCCAGGTGGGCTCATCGTACGACGACGCGCAGCGTTATGCGCTCGATCTCGCGGACCAGCGTTCGATTCGTTATATTTCACCCTTCAATGACGCGAACGTGATCGCGGGCCAAGCAACGGTGTTCGACGAAATGCTGTACCAAGCGCCCGAGCTCGAACATATCGTCGTGCCCGTTGGAGGTGGAGGGCTCATCTCGGGCGTGTTGTTGTCGCGTGAGGCCCATGGACGTGACGACATCAAGGTGACGGGCGCACAGCCACTGGAGAGCTCGGCGATGTACCACGTCCTGCGTGGCGTGCGAATGTCTGAGGTAACGCATCGTCCGACGATCGCGGACGGACTCGCCGGTGGAGGCGACGACGGCGCGATCACGAATGAACTCATCGCGCGCTACGAAGTGCCACTGGTGTTAGTCGAGGAACTTGAGATTCGACGTGCGGTACGTGAGGCGGCCGAAGTGAACGGTTTGGTGCTGGAAGGTTCCTCGGCCGTACCGTACGCGACGATCACGCTAAACCTCATGAACGACGCAACGTCACGCGTTGGATTCATCGCGAGTGGCCGCAATCTTTCGCACGATTTATTTGTCACTTTGCTCAGCGAACCGCTCGCGTAGGAAAAATTGATTTACCAGAACGAGCGGTAGGGTTTACCAATGGCGTCAACGCAACGAAAGTGGTTCGCCCTGGTAGGGATTATCGCCACTGGGCTGACCGTATTCGGTATCGTGCTCGCGGCGACCGATTCCAATCCCGCCGACATTCCGAAGGATTCGCTCGCGCTGAACGGGTACCCACCAAAAACCGCCGAAGTGGCGGTGACCGTGACCACTGGTAACGCAATTACCGTGCACGCAATAGTTGACGTGAATTTTCAAACAAACAAAATTGAGGCGACCTTCGAAGTACCCTTGCTGTTATCGGGCGTGCCAGTGGATTTGCGAATCATTGGTGACGAGGCGTACGCGAGTACGCCCAATTTCCAGGCCACCGTCGGAAGGCCTTGGATCAGTCTCAAGGAAAAGTTGCCGTCGTTGTTCAATTATTCGCTCGAGTTCGTGCGCCCCGATATTTCATTCATCTCTGGTTTTTCGCGCGAGACGGTTACGAAGAACGGCTACTTCGTCACGCATGATTTCAGTCGTGACAACGTGGCATTGAAGGACCTCGGCGCCTCAACCTCGACCCTCCCGAAAGTCGGTTCCCTTAATTGGAGTATTACGACGGGCAAGCAGGGTGAAGTGACGGCGAGCACCGTTAAGGTCAGCATGAAGCATCAGAGCACGATGATTAGGGCAACCGTGATCGCGTACAACCGACATGTCGCCATCGCGCGTCCGAACGCCGACGAAGTGAAAGNNCCGGCCAACCTTTCAAATCTCGGTACGACGAGTCTCAGCTGACGTGGCGGACCTGACCACCCACAAAGAGCCTCGTTGGCCCGCCTCGGTGGCGCTGCTCGCGTGCGTGGGTCTTTACATTGTGTTGCCTAATCGCTTGGTGGAAGGTCCGCGCTGGTTGCTGCCCATCCTGGTCGCGCTCCCACTCATTCCACTGTCCACTCGCCGCCATCGTCGACCCGACGACGCCCAGTGGGTACGGGTGTTGTCGCTCACGTTGATCGGGTTGATGACGGTGGCGAACATTGTGTCGGTGGCGCTGCTCGTGCATCACTTACTGGCGGGGAACGTGTCGCAAGGGCGGCGACTCATTTATTCCGCCGTGGAGGTGTGGCTCACGAATGTGATCGTCTTCGGTCTCTGGTTTTGGGAGATTGATCGTGGCGGACCTCATCGGCGGGCCGGAGACGACACGCTGTGGCCCGACATACAGTTTCCACAGATGCAACAGTCGGGGCTTGCGCCTAAGGGCTGGCACCCGCGATTCTTCGACTATCTCTATACGTCATTCGCCAACGGGACGAGCTTCGCTCCCGCCGACGCCATGCCCCTCACCTTGATCGCCAAGACGTTGTTCGTGACCGAGTCGCTGGTCTCGTTTGTGACGATCGCGGTCGTCGCCGCACGCGCCGTGAACATTCTGCGCTGAATCATTCACCAAGGAGTCGTTGGAGCAACGTACTCGCCCTCGAAGGTGCGGTGGCGTGTTCTTCCACGCGGTCCGCACGTGCGGCCAGCACGCGACCGGCGTTGATACCAAGCCAGCGAGCAGGTTCGAGTTCCCACTTTCTTGGCTGATGTTGCACGAAAGGCAACACCACGTGGTCGGTCGTCGCTTCGGGCGCCGTGATTAAGTCAGCCAATGCCGTGGCGCACACGTGGCTCAGCACAACGCCGTCACCGGTGTAGCCTCCCGCCGACGCAAGACCGGTGATCCGGTCCAAAGTGACCGAAGGTTCGCGATCGCGCGGGAGTGCGAGCGGCCCACCCCATTTATGGGTGATCGCACCCGTGAAGGTGGGGAAGAGCTCGCGGAGGGTATGTTCGAGCGCGAGGAATGTCTTGGAATTTAGGTCAAATCGTTCTTCGACGCTCGAGCCGAAATGGTACGGCGCCCCCCGCCCGCCAAAGGCGATGCGGTTGTCAGCGGTGCGTTGTCCATAGATGATGGTGTGGCGACCGTCGGCGAACGTCTCGCAGTTTCCAAATCCCGCGTCGTGCCAGAACTCCTCGGATTGGGGTTCGGTCGCGATCATCAGTGAGTAAATGGGCACAACGCCTCGACGCTCACCGGGCAACGTTGGTGTAAAACCTTCGGTGGCGCGAACGACGACGTCAGCGCGTACGGTGCCGCCTACGCTCACGACGAGGGGACGGCGCGTTTCGGCGCCTTTTTCAATCTTGGTCACGGCAGTGTTCTCAAAGACTTGTGCTCCGAGACGTTCGACGACGTCGCTCAGTCCTCGGGCCAATCGCGCCGGATGCACGCGCGCACAATGGGGGGTGTAGGTCGCACCTTGTGCACCTGACACGTAGCCAAAGTCGTAGAGTTCAGTTTCGCCGAGCCATCGCACGTCACTTTCGCTCTGGCCTTTTTCGTGCGCTGCGTCGACTTCGTCGCGCAGACGAGATACTTGCAGGGGCGTTCTCGCGAACCTAAGCGAACCGCCCTTGACGAAATGTGCATCGATCGAATCTTCTTCCAGACTCGAACCAAGTTCGTCCACTGCGCGCTGCAAGAGTCGACGAAGGTGGTCGAAGGCACCACCGCCGTGGCGAGCGATCACTGCGTCGTCGCCTAGGGGATAGAGAGCGGATGCCCAGCCCCCGTTTCGACCTGACGCGCCGTAGCCACACACGGATTTCTCGAGGATGGCGATGCGTACGTGAGGATCGCGGCGAAGGAGTTCACGCGCGGTCCACAGTCCGGTGTAGCCGCCGCCGATGATTGCGACGTCGACGTCAATGTCGCCAGCGAGTTCGCGACGAGCGGTGACGTCATCATCGAGCGACGACCACCACAACGACGATGGTGGTTGCACGTTTAGGCGAACGCGGCTGCTCCGGTGAAGACGTCGCGCAGGATTGAGACCATGAGGTCAATGTCCTCGCGCGTCGAGATCAGCGGCGGAGCCAGTTGCACGACGGGGTCGCCCCGGTCGTCTGATCGACAGATGAGACCACGGCGGAACATCTCAGGCGAGACGTACCCGCGCAGGAGTCGTTCGGCATCATCACCCGACCACGTTTCCTTGGTCTCTTGGTTCTTCACCAGTTCCACGCCCCAGAAGTAGCCTGCGCCGCGAACGTCGCCCACGATGGGCAGGTCCTTAAGCGAAAGGAGTTGGTCCCTGAAGTAGTCCTGATTCGCCAGTACGTTTTCGAGGATCTTCTCGTCCTCGATGATCTTGATACTGGCGAGCGCGACCGCGCACGAAACAGGATGTCCCGACCACGTAAACCCGTGGACGAAAGAACTGTCGTCGTGCTGGAAGGGCTCAGCGATCCGGTCCGAGACGATCATGGCGCCTAGGGGCAGATAGCCCGCGGTGATGCCCTTGGCACAGGTGATGATGTCTGGAACGTAATCGAATTTGTCGCCGCCGAACCACGTGCCGAGACGTCCAAATGCACAGATGACGTCGTCAGAGACAAGAAGCACGCCGTATCGATCACAGATCGCGCGCACCTCCTGCCAGTAGCCGGGCGGCGGGGTGAAGCACCCACCGGCGTTCTGGACGGGCTCGAGAAACACCGCCGCGACGGTCTCGGGACCTTCACGCAAAATTGCTTCCTCGATTTGACGTGCCGACCAAAGTCCGAACGCCTCGAAATCGTCGCCAAATTTCTCGGCGCGATAAAAATTGACCGCCGGCACTTTCACCGCGCCCGGAACGAGTGGCTCAAAGGGCTGGCGGTATCCTTCGAGCGAGGTGATGGTCAAGGCGCCCAACGTCGTGCCGTGATAGGCAATGTCGCGACTGATGACTTTGTAACGATCGGTGTCGCCCCGCATCTTGTGGTACTGGCGTGCGAGCTTCCACGCGCTTTCGTTCGCCTCTGCGCCGCCAGTCGTGAAAAAGACGCGGTTGAGATCGCCGGGAGCAAGGCTCGCTATTTTCTCGGCGAGTTCGATTGCGGTGGGATGCGCGTAGGTCCACAAAGGAAAGAACGCCATGGTGTTCATCTGTTTGGCGGCCGCTTCGGTGATTTCAGTTCGACCGTGGCCGAGCATGTTAGTGAAAAGGCCAGAGAGTCCATCGAAGTATTCGGTGCCGTTCGCGTCATAGACACGAGTACCTTCGCCGCGCACCATGATGGGGATCTCGCGGCTCTCGTTGTAGGCACCCATGCGCGACATTTGAAGCCAAAGGTGACGTCGGGCGCGCTCCGAGTAGTCGTGACTCGCGGTCTTCTCATTGCTGACCGTAATACCGTCGGTATAGATTTCGTGGAGCGTCACTTGGTCCCCCATGCGTAGGTTTGTTTCGCTAATTTCAAATACAGAAATGTCTCAACTTCGGTAACGCCGGGGATGCTGCGGATTGAATCGTTCAATAAGTGCACGAGGGCGTTGTCGTCTTCGGCAATGAGTTCGGCGATGATGTCAAAACTTCCCGCGGTCATGACGACGTAGTTGGCCTCTTCGATCGCCGCGATCTTGTCAGCGACGAGTCGGACGTCACCGTGGACGCGAATGCCTATCAGCGCTTCGCGGCCATAGCCCAATTGCAGCGGATCGGTAATTGCGACGATCTGCATCACCCCGGCGTCGCGCAAGCGTTGGACCCGGCGGCGCACACCCGCTTCGGAGAGCCCGACGTCGTCGGCGATGGTGCCATAGGGCTTTCGACCGTCGCGTTGGAGGTGACCAATAATTTGTCGATCGAGGGCGTCGATGCCGTTTGAGCCCGAGACCAGCTCCAAGTTCGACCGCTCTGTGCTTTTGGAATTCTTTGGTTGAGGTTTTGTGCCTGGCATCGGTAACTCCCTGCCCCGATTGCGCGAGGCAAAAGGGCTGCGGATAGAGACAGTATATGGTGATTTAACGCCTAATAGAGGCGTCAATTGTTAAATCTGTGCTCTATTTCTCATCTTTCGTTTGCAAAAGCCTTTAATCCTCTGGCAGAGTGGCGAAGAGCACGGATGTCCACTATTCGATGCCTGGAGGATTCGCATGCGACGGTTGTCAAATTTCATTGGGGGCGAGTCGGTGGCGCCCAAGAGCGGCAAGTACGTCGAACTCATAAATCCGGCCACTGGTACACCGTTCGCCGAGATGCCGATCTCGAATGAGGCCGACGTCGACCACGCATTCGAAACCGCGGCCCAGGCCTTTAAGTCGTGGCGACGAACGACACCGTCACAGCGCAGCCTCGCTCTCATAAAAATCGCCGACATTCTCGAGGCTCACGCCGACGAACTCGTCGCAGTCGAAGCGGAGAACTGCGGCAAGATCATCGCGGTCACGTTAAGCGAAGAGATCCCTCCCATGATCGATCAGATTCGATTCTTCGCGGGCGCCGCGCGACTGCTGGAAGGACGCGGCGCGTCGGAGTACATGGAGGGCATGACGAGTTATGTGCGACGAGAACCCGTTGGTGTCTGCGCCGCAGTGACGCCATGGAACTATCCCATGATGATGGCGGTCTGGAAGTGGGCGCCCGCGATCGCAGCCGGCAACGCCATGGTGATAAAGCCAGGTGACTCAACGCCCGCGTCAACCTTGCTCATGGCCCAATTGATGAGTGAGGTGCTACCGGCGGGCGTGTTCAACGTGGTGTGTGGTGACCGAGATACGGGTCGTCTTCTTGTCGAGCACCCGACGCCCGCGATGGTATCGGTGACGGGTTCGGTACGAGCGGGCATGGAGGTCGCCGCGACGGCGTCAAAGACGTTAAAGCGCGTACACCTCGAATTGGGCGGCAAGGCACCCGTCGTGGTTTTTGACGACGTCGACATTGCGGCGGCCGCGGAAGGAATCGCCATTGGCGGATACTTCAATGCGGGACAAGACTGCACGGCGGCGACGCGGGTGCTGGTCGGACCCAAGGTCTACGGCGATTTCGTTGACGCGCTCGCCGAACAAGCGAGAAACACCATCGTCGGGACTCCCGACAATGACGACGCCTTGTTCGGTCCGGTGAACAACGTGAACCAGTTCGAAAGGGTGAATGGAATTCTCGGGCGAAAGCCGAGTCACGCCTCGCTCGCCGCGGGTGGCGAAAGAGTGGGCGACACTGGTTACTTCATTGCTCCCACGGTCGTAGCCGATCTCCATCAAGATGATGAGATGATCCAGAGCGAAATATTTGGTCCCGTTATCACCGTTCAAAAGTTCAGTGACGAAGCTGAGGCCCTGGAATGGGCAAACGGTGTCGAGTACGGACTCGCCTCATCGGTGTGGACCAACGACCACGGTCGCGCCATGCGTTTCACGCGTGACCTCGACTTCGGATGTGTGTGGGTAAATACGCACATCCCGATGGTCGCAGAGATGCCCCACGGAGGGTTCAAGCGTTCGGGATACGGCAAGGACCTCTCCGTGTACGGATTTGAGGACTACACCAGGATTAAACACGTGATGCACAACATCGAGTTCTAAGCATGCCTACAACGGAATCGGAACGTGGGTTGAGATCGCGACAACATCGAATGAAAGGATGATCGTCAATGTTCATCGGGGTACCGAAGGAAATTAAAAAGGACGAGAATCGAGTGTCCCTCACCCCTGCGGGTGCCAGAGAGCTCACCGGAGCTGGCCATCGGGTACTCGTCGAGAGCGGCGCGGGCGTGGGTTCGTCGATCAGCGATGACGACTTTTCCGCGAACGGCGCCACGATCATTTCGACCGCCGATGAAGTCTGGGCCGAAAGCGAACTCATTCTCAAGGTGAAAGAACCGGTGGGTGACGAATATCACCGACTGTCCGCGAGGAAGAATCAGGTTCTCTTTACGTATTTGCACCTGGCTGCGTCACGCGAATGCACTGACGCACTCGTCGATGCCAAGAACGTCGCCATTGCCTACGAGACCGTGCGACTACGTGACAACTCTCTGCCGCTGCTCACGCCGATGAGCGAAGTGGCGGGCCGCATGGCACCACTCATGGGTGCGCACCATCTCATGCGTCCGGGTGGTGGGCGCGGGACGCTCATTGGTGGCGTACCGGGAGTCGTCGCGGCCAACGTCGTCGTCATCGGCGCGGGGGTCGCGGGTCTGGCGGCGGCGTCGATGGCGGTGGGACTTCACGCAAATGTCAAGGTGTTGGATCGCAATCTCGATCGGCTGCGTGACGTTGACATCCACTTTGATGGCAGGGTCCAGACCATTGCGTCGTCCACGTTGACGCTCGAAGAAGCGTGTTTGGATGCCGACATCGTCATTGGTGCGGTTCTCGTGGTGGGCGCCAAGGCGCCAAAACTGGTCTCGAACGATCTGGTGGCGCGAATGCGTCCCGGCTCGGTGTTGGTTGACATTTCGGTGGACCAAGGAGGTTGCTTCGAGGACACGCGGCCGACGACGCACTCCGAACCGACTTTCAAGGTTCACGAGTCAATTTTTTACTGCGTTGCCAATATGCCAGGAGCAGTTCCGCACACGTCAACGTACGCGCTCGCGAATGCGACGCTGCCCTACACACTCGAGCTGGCGCGCCATGGCTGGCGCGAAGCCGTGATTGCCGATGACGCGCTCGCCGAAGGTGTTAATGTCGTCGACGGCTCGGTGACCTATGGTCCGGTGGCCGACTCGCTTGGTTTGGCACTCACGCCGCTTCGCACGTTTCTTTGATTCGAGAGGTAACGAAGTTGCCTCGCCATCTTCAGCGCGCGTCACACGACCGTTTTAGAGTTGGGCAATTGACTAGGGAGGGCAATGTCTGATTCGTCAACCAACAACGTCGTGCACGCGACCGTTCCTGATCCACGTCGGTGGTTCGCGCTGGTCGTGATCGCAATAGCGCAGTTAATGGTGGTCCTCGACGCTTCGATCGTGAACATCGCGTTACCGCACGCCTCGCTGCCGCGTGCGCTCGGTGGTCTCGCGATAGCGCCAAAGAACTATCAGTGGGCCATTACGGCCTATACCCTGACGTTTGGCGGCTTCCTCTTGCTCGGTGGTCGCGTGGGTGACTATCTCGGCCGCAAGAAGGCGTTTCTCATTGGGCTCTCGGGCTTCGCCGTTGCGTCATTGATTGGAGGGCTCTCGGTTGACCAGCAGATGCTGTTCGGAGCGCGCGCTCTGCAAGGAGTATTCGGTGCATTGCTCGCGCCTGCCGCGCTGTCACTTATTTCGTTGACGTTCACCGACTCGAAAGAACGAGCGCCCGCCTTCGGCGTCTACGGTGCCCTTTCTGGAGTAGGCGCCGCTATTGGACTCATCGCCGGCGGGCTACTCACGCAATATTTGTCGTGGCGTTGGTGTCTCTTCGTCAACACGCCTATGGCCATCATCGCGCTGCTCCTCGCGATTCCCAATGTGCACGAATCCAAAGTCGAGGGCCACCCGCACTACGACGTTCCCGGGGCGCTCAGTGCCACGCTCGGAATGGTGAGCATCGTGTTTGGCGTATCCCAAGCGTCGAGCGATGGTTGGGGCTCGTTTCACGCGTGGCCCTTCATTGCGCTGGGCGTCGTATTGCTGATCGGATTTTTCCAGATTGAAGCGAAGGCCCGTTCGCCACTTTTGCCGCTTCGACTCTTGACGGATCGGGTGCGCGCGGGCTCGTACCTGTCACAAACCTTGGTGGGCCTCGGACTCTTTGGGATGTTCCTCTTCATGACCTTTTACTTCCAAGACGTGCACGACTACTCGGCCGTGAAGTCAGGACTGCTCTACCTTCCCTTCTCCATCGGCATCATCGTGGCCGCGGGAGGAGCGAGTCAGATTCTGCCCAAAATCGGGCCGCGTTATATCGCCACCATCGGCAGCCTGATGGGTGCGGGCGGGCTCTTCTTGCTCTCGCTCCTCGCTCCTCACAGCAGCTATCTCACGCGGGTCATGCCGGCGATGATCATCGCGAGCCTCGGCCTTGGTGCGACGTTCGTAGCGGTAGCTTCGACCGCGCTCTTTAACGTCCGGCCCGATGATTCGGGTGCGGCCTCGGCTGTCTTGAACACCGCCCAGCAGATTGGTGGCTCATTTGGCACCGCGATTCAAAACACGATCTACGTCACCAGTGCGACCGCGTTTATCGCGAATGCGACGCACGCGGGTCTTTCGAAGAGTTCGCTCGCCGTAATTCGAGCGACCGGTGCGGTCCACGGTTACGACCTCGCGTTTCGATTCGGTGCTTTGATGCTGCTGCTCTCCGCGGTCGTGTTCTACGTGTGTGTCAACATCGATCGCCATCACCTAGGTCAACACGATGAGACTGTCGTCGTCCTCTAATCATCAACGTAGGGGCAGTGGCGACATCCACTCTCACAGCACGTTCCTCGAGTGAGGTGTGTCACGACGGTAAGGACCATGAGTCCCGTGGAAGGATCTCGGTAGAAAGGTTCACCGCGTTCGACGGCGGCTTCGTGCGCGGCGATGATGTCGTTGTAGTCGGCACGCGAAGGGTTGCACCGCGAAGTATGCGGACGAGCAATTGGTGCAGTCACGACGTCACTCGCGAATCGAGACGATGACTTTTCCGAACTTTCCTGGCTGGGCGAAGAAGTTGTAGGCGCGGTTGATGTCCTCGAAATTGAATCGACCCGCGCTGGGCACCCGAAGTCTTCCTTCGTTCCAGAGCGGTACCAACGACTCGTTCACTTGGGCGATCACTGCCGCCTTCTCTGCTCTCGAACGCGAACGCATGGTCGATCCAGTGATCGTGGCGCGCTTTTGCATGATGTTAAGAAGGTCCAGTTCGGCCTTGGCGCCGCTGCCGACACCAATGACGACGACACGGGCGAAGGGAGCCAGAACGAACTGTGCCTTAGTAAGGTTCGCCGCCCCGACCAGTTCGAGCACCACGTCGACGGGTTCGATCGTGTCGAGGTCGTCGCTGAGTACTGTCTCGCTCGCCCCGAGTTGGCGGAGTTTCTCGTGATGCTCCTTGGTCCGGGTGACCGTCACCGCGTGCGCTCCCATGGCGTGGGCAATCTGCACGGCGGCGGTTCCCACGCCCCCCGCGGCGCCGCTGATGAGCACACGTTCACCTGGTTTCATCTGCGCTTGGAGAACGAGCGCGTCAAAAGCGGTCGTGAATGCTTCGGCGAAGCCACCCGCTTGTTCCCACGTAACGTGGTCGGGTATGAAGATCAGGTGTTCCCAGGGCACCGCGCACTGGGTTGCCTGTGCGCCGCCTCCGACGAGCGCGCACACGCGTCGCCCAAGCAGCGGTTCGGGGACGTCTGGACCCACCGACGTGACGACGCCCGCGAGCTCCATGCCGGGCACGTCCGCGGGCCAGCCCGCCGGTGCGGGATAGAGCCCTTTTCGTTGCATGAGGTCGGCCGCGTTCAGACCGAAGGAATGAACCGTCACGACGACGCCCGTGGGACCCGACTTCGGGTTCGGACGATCGAACATCTCGAGATTGCCATTGTTGATGACGACGCAGAGCACGAGTGAGAGCCTACGGCGGACGCAGAGCACGAATTCGCGAATAGTGTGCGGCCATGACTATTTACGACATTCCAGTACACACCCTCGGTGGCGATGAGAGCTCGCTCGCCCCGTTCGAAGGAAAGACGGTGCTCGTAGTGAACGTAGCGTCCAAGTGCGGACTCACGCCCCAGTACGAAGGGCTCGAGACGTTGCAAAAGACCTACGAGGACAAGGGTTTTAGCGTGGTTGGTTTTCCGTGCAACCAGTTCATGGGTCAAGAGCCCGGCACCGCCGAAGAGATTCAGACGTTCTGTTCGACGACCTATGGGGTGACGTTCCCGTTGTTCGAGAAGATTGACGTCAATGGCGAGAACCAGAACCCGATCTACGCCGAACTCAATAAGGTGGCGGACGCCGAAGGCTACAGCGGCGACATCCGTTGGAACTTCGAGAAGTTCTTGATCGCCCCTGATGGCTCAGTCCAGCGATTCGCGCCGCAGGTCACACCTGAAGACCCCGTACTCGTCGCCGCGATTGAGGCATCACTCGCTTAGCGAAGCGTGCGCTCGAGTCGCACGTAGGTGGGAACGAGTCCATAGCCGCGCCAGAACGAGTCAGCCTGGGGGTTGGTCACGCGCCACTGCGCCTCGGCGTAACGAAAGCCATCTCCTTGAGCGCGTTCGAGTATCGCGTCGATCATGGCGCTCGCGACGCCGCGACCTTGGACCGTCGGATCAACTGCCACTTCGCTCAGGTAAAGCGTGTGTTCGAATGAACCTCGACGAGAGGGCAGCAAAAAAGTGATCGCTTGCGCCACGACGTCGTGTGCACTCTCGATCACGAAATGGCGCACCTCGGGATCGTCGAGCAATGACGTTATTTCCTTGCGCGTTTCGTCACGGTCTTTGGCGCCCAGACCCACGGTGTCGCCTTGGGCGACGTCGATGATTTCGTCAAGGTCGAGGATGCGATCCATGTCCTCGAGTGTCGCGTCGCGCAGCGTGAAACCCTCGGGAACTGGACGTGGCTCTCGATCGGCGAGGCGCATCACCCCGCGAACACTTAGAGCGGCGTAGCCGAGCGTTCGCCAAGAATCAAGACGAGACTCTTCGGCGAGCACCCAGACGTAGTGGCGCGACGCATCGGCAGCGAGCCACGCTGCACTCGCGCGCTCGACGAGAACGCTGAGCTCGTGCTCGGTGTCAAAGGACACACCGTCGGGTCCGGTCCACGCGGCGCGCGGATGCGTGGTATCGCTGAGCACGGCGCCGTAGAGGTGACCCACCAATTGCTCGTCTTCGTAGGCCACCCACGTGGCGTTGTGCGCGCGCAGAATGGTCTCGTAGAGTGCGTCGCGATCGACGAAGCCGTTGACGAGTGGGTGGTACTCAGCGTCGTTCGCCAATTGGTCCGCGATTCTCGCAACGACGGCGTTCGCGTCGCTGCTGAGCAGGGCGCGGATTTCCACCATCATTTTTTACCGTAGTTCCTCTGTGCAAGGCTGCATCCGTGACCGTACGCGCGACGCTCTTTGATATGGACGGTCTTCTTATTGACTCAGAGGTGCTGTGGCACAAGGCGGAGTTGGAGATATTCGGTGCCCTGGGCGTACCCCTCGGCGACGCGGGGGTGCGATCGACCAAGGGCATGTTCGTCAACGAGGTCGTCCAACATTGGTACGCGAGGTACCCCTGGGCGGTGCCGAGTCCAGATGAGGTGGTTAAGGAACTGCTCGAGCGCGTGGGTGGTCTCGTCGAGAGCGAGGGCGTGCTGCTCCCCGGTGCGCTGCGCGCGATCGAACTTACGAGTGCGCGCGGACCCGTGGGACTTGCGAGCTCTACACCCCTCGAGCTGATTTTTCGCTGCCTGGACACGTTTGGGCTTCGAGGACGATTCGCGGTCATCCAGTCCGCCGAGTTCGAGCGTTACGGCAAACCGCACCCGGCCGTGTTTCTCAGCGCCGCTGACGCGTTGGGTATTGATCCGCGAGAATGTCTCGTCTTTGAGGACTCCGCCGCCGGCGTGCTTTCGGCCAAAGCGGCACGGATGCACGTGGTTGCTGTGCCGGTGGGTGAGGATCGGGTGATGCCCGAGTTCGCCTTGGCCGATCTGGTGCTCGCGTCGCTCGACGAGTTGGCGCCCGCGTGGCTCGACGCTCAGTACGTCTAGAGGATCTTCGTGAAACGGTGCGCCGTTTCGTGCGTGAACGCACCGGCGGGGAATTCGTCCACTTGGATCCACTCGTGTTTGGGGTAAAAGGCGATTGCCTCGGGCTGTGCGGGACCGGTCTCGAGGTAGAGCTGGAGATAGCCCATGGTTCGGGCGCGTTGTTCGACCTCGCGCATCAGTTGGGCGGCGACGCCCAGGCGGCGCAGATCAGGGCGAACCCAGAGTCGTTTGACTTCACCGAGGTGCAACTCTGGAGCCGCAATAGAGCGCAGGCCCACGCCGCCACAGAGATGTCCGTTATCGCGCGCGACGAGAAAGATTCCCGAGGGAGGGCTTAATTCTTCGAGGCTCAGGTGCAAGTTGTCGTCAATCGTGCCGTAGCGTCGACACAACTCGTCGACCGCCGCTTGCAGGACACTCTGGGCACCGGACGTCGTGATCATTTCGTCGTCGATGGTCACTTCAAGCATGTCTCTAGCGTAGAAGAAGGTGTTTTCACTCGTGTTCACTAGAGTGTGGGGACTTAATTGAGGAGATCAGTGTTTCGCCCCGTCAGCGCCGAACTTGATTTTGTGGCTCTCGAAGAAGCCGAATTGGCCCGCTGGCGGACGAATGACGTCTTCACGAGGTCCATGAAGCACCGCGAAGGCGCCGAGCCGTGGGTCTTCTACGAGGGTCCGCCCACGGCCAATGGCAAGCCCGGACTTCATCACGTGTGGGCCCGGGTCTACAAGGACCTCTTCTGCCGCTACCAGACCATGCGCGGACGCTTCGTCGCGCGCCGCGCCGGATGGGACACGCACGGTCTGCCCGTCGAGGTCCAAGTCGAAAAGCAACTCGGCATCTCGGGCAAGAAGGACATCGAAGAAAAGATTGGCATCGAGGAGTTAACGCGAC
>PKZI01000208.1 GCA_003133005.1 Acidimicrobiaceae bacterium
TTCGCTCGGCGTTCCAAGGCGACGAACGAAACCGTTGAC
Source organism: Acidimicrobiaceae bacterium (assembly GCA_003133005.1). Classification (GTDB taxonomy): domain Bacteria; phylum Actinomycetota; class Acidimicrobiia; order Acidimicrobiales; family RAAP-2; genus RAAP-2. The sequence continues at coordinate 40 of PKZI01000208.1, forward strand.
GAGATGCTCGAGGCGGTCGAGGCCTCCGCATTCTCGACGCGAAAGATTGGATCGCTCTCGGGCGGCGAGCAGCAGCGCGTGCTGATCGCTCACGCGTTGGTGAGCAGACCAGAGCTCTTACTCCTCGACGAGCCACTCGCGAATCTTGATCCGGGTAGCGCGCAAGAAATAATCGAACTATTGCACTCGGTGGTCACGAATCAGCAGGTGGCGCTACTCCTCTCCTCGCACGAAATGAACCCGCTGTTGCCGGTGATGGACCGCGTCATTTACGCGGCGAACGGACGAATCGCGAGTGGCACGACCGACGAAGTGGTGCGACCCGACGTCTTAAGTGCGCTCTACGGCCACCACGTCGATGTCGTGCGAGTCCACGGGCGGGTTCTGGTCGTGGCGGGCGATCACGAACACGGCGGGTCAAACCTCGCCGATCACCCCGACTTGGTGATCGAGTAGCCATGCGTTGGCTCTTCGAGCCCGGGCTGTTCGCGAACGGGTCGGTTCGCACGGCTCTCGTTCTTGGCGCCCTCGTCGCCGTCGTCTCGGCAGTCGTGGGTATCTTCACGGTGCTGCGAGGTCAGTCGTTTGCGGGTCACGCGCTCACCGATGTCGCCACCGCCGGTGGCGCGGCGGCGTCGCTCGCGGTCGTGTCGCCACTTTTTGGCTTCATTGGGGCGGGCGTGCTGGGCGCGGGTGCCATGGACGCGATTGGCGTACAGCGCGTGAAGGACCGTGACGTCGCGACCGGCGTTGTGCTCGGCGCCGCAACGGGGCTCTCCGCGTTGTTCTTGTATCTCATCACGCTTTCGACGTCGACGACCGGTTCCACGCAATCAATCCTCTTTGGATCGGTCTTCAGCGTCGAACCCTCAACCCTGCCTGACGCAGCCGTATTGGGGCTGCTCGTGCTCGCGGGGCTGACGTTTATTCGACGTCCGCTGCTCATGAGTTCGATCAGCCCCGAGCTCGCGGGCGCCCGCGGCATTCGCGTGCGGTGGGTGGGCTTGGGTTTTATGGTGATGCTGGCGGTGGCGGTCGGATTATCGGCGATCGTAATTGGTTCGATACTTTCCACTGCGTTATTGATTGGACCACCCGCCAGCACACTCAAAGTCGCGAGTCGACTGTCGCGCGCGGTCGCGCTCGCGGGCGTATTGGGCGTCTTCGCGACGTGGTTGGGCGTCATTCTCGCGTACGACAGTTACTACTGGTTCGCGTCACGACGAGGCTTGCCAGTGAGTTTCTTCGTGGTCGTGCTCGTGATGCTCGAGTTCGTCATCGCCAGTGCGTACACGCGTTGGCGTCGCGTGCACGTCGCGACGCTGCGGCGAGCACCTCGCGAAGAAGATGGTCGTAGTTAGATGTTCTCGAGCTTCATGACCAACGCGTGGATCAGTGGCACCATCGTCGCCATACTTGCGGCGGCGGTGGGATTCTTCGTCGTACTTCGCGGTTCGGCGTTCGCCGCGCACGCGATTCCCAATGGGGCGTTCGCGGGTGCCGCGGGTGCGAACCTCGTCGGGGTCAATCCGCTCGTGGGTCTCGTGGTCTTCGCGCTGGCCGCGGCCTTTGGCATTGGGGTCACGAGCCGGCGAACGAGGAGCGACGTCGCGACGGCGCTCGCGCTCGTGTTGATGCTCGCGCTCGGTGCGGCGTTTCTCGCGACGAGTAATGATTACGAGCCCGCAGTCAACGCGTTGCTCTTTGGCGAGATCCTGGGTGTCAGCTCGAACGAGATTCTTCCGGTCGCACTCTTGGCGGCACTGTGCGTGATGGGCCTGCTCGTTCTCTACCGGCCGTTGCTGCTCAGTTCGATCGCGCCCGACCTCTCGGTGGCGAAGGGGGTGAACGTGGCGCTGCTCGACGTCGCCTTTCTCGTGATTGTTGCCTTGTCCTCCGCGCTCGCGGTACCCGTCGTCGGAGCGCTCTTGACCTTCTCACTCACGATTGGGCCGCCGGCGGCCGCACGCCTCGTCAGTTCGCGTCCGCATCGGGCGCTGGCGTTGTCCGTGGTGTTCTCGCTCGCGACGCTGTGGGCGGCGATTGCCTGTTCGTACTGGACGAACTTTCCCATTGGCTTTTTTGTGGGGACAATGAGCGCCCTCGTGTACGTCGTGGTGCGCGTTGTCGTGGCTCTGACGTCGTCGGTGCGCACCCACGGGCGCGTTGATATCGCGGTGCCTAATCTGACCTTGTGAACCTTCTGGAGAACCTGCTCGCCCAGTGCCACTTTCGTGACGGCGGCACGAACGTGGACCTCGCGGTGTCGGGCGGCCCCGACTCGCTCGGCCTCTTGCTCTTGGCCCAGGCGGCCGGTCTCGTCGTGCACGTGCATCACGTTGACCATCACGCGCGTCCTTCGAGCACCGACGACGCGCGCCACGTGCGCGCGATTTGCGAGCGTCTCGGAGTTCCATTCACTTTGCACGACGTCGAAGTTCCTCCTGGCGCCAATTTCGAGTCTCGTGCCAGGGCCGTCCGTCGAGCCACGTTACCCAAGGGTGTCCTCACCGGGCACACGATGGACGACCTAGCCGAAACGATTCTCATCAACATGATGCGCGGCGCGGGACTCGATGGACTCTCGCCGATGATCGGTGATCCCACCAAACCGTTGCTCGACGTGCGACGACGCGACTTGCATCTCTTGGTCGCGAACTCAGAGTTTCGCGCATTACATGACGAGACAAATGACAGTCCTGATTTTGTTCGCAATCGAGTGCGCCACGAGCTGCTGCCATTGCTCGATGAGATTGCCCAGCGTGACGTGGTGGTGTTGCTGGCGCGTCAGGCGAGCGTCGTGCGCGACGAGCGTTCGTGGCTCGACATCCTCACCGCGCCCGACCTCGCTCAGCGTCTCTCTGACGTTGATTGTCGCGAACTCATGACGTGGCCGTGCGCACGACTTCGCCGATGGTTACGCGTGACACTCAGCCGCGACGAGAGTGATGGAGTGCATCCACCAACCTCCGATGAGGTCGAGCGTGCGCTGCACGTCGTTCGTGGTGACGTGGTGGCGACGGAACTTTCGGGTGGTCGGCGACTCTCGCGCAGCGGTCAACGTCTCACGCTCGACGAACCACTCCACTAACGTCAGAGCATGGACCACCACTCGCCCGATGATTTCACCGCCCACTGGGCGAAAGGGGAGCTCGGCGAGGTGGTCGTCTCCGCGAAGGAGGTCCATGACCGGGTGAACGAATTGGGACGCGCAATCACCGAGGACTACGCCGAGCACCCTCCGCTACTCGTGTGCGTCCTCAAGGGCGCCATCAATTTCATGTCCGACCTCATGCGGGCCATCGCACTCCCGGTCGAGGTGGACTTCATGGCGGTCTCGTCCTACGGGGCCGCGACCAAGACCAGTGGCGTCGTGCGCATCGTCAAGGATCTAGACGTCGATCTCTTGGATCGTGACGTCTTGATCGTCGAAGACGTCGTTGACTCGGGCCTCACGCTCAATTATTTACGTCAATATCTGGGATCTCGCAATCCCAGGAGCCTCGAAGTATGTGCGCTCTTGCTGAAAGAGGGCGAGCAGCGCGTCGAGCAGTCCTTGAGGTACGTGGGCTTTTCGATACCTTCGGACTTCGTGGTTGGCTACGGTCTTGACGTGAACGAGCGCTATCGCAACCTTGACGGTATCTACACGTTCATTGGTACGGCCTAAACGTGGTCGACCAGCCCCGTATCCAGGGCCTCATACGCGAATTACTCGAGGCGATTGGCGAGGACCCCACGCGTGAAGGCCTCGTGGACACCCCGCGGCGTGTCGCAGAGATGTACGGCGAACTCTTCGAGGGACTCGAAGAGGACCCCGGTCAACATCTTCGCGTGACCTTCGAGGCGAACCACGACGAGATGGTCATGGTGCGTGACATTCCCTTCACGTCGCTTTGTGAGCATCACATGGTGCCGTTCACGGGACTCGCTCACGTGGCGTACATGCCCGGTCCCAACGGGCGCATCACTGGTCTTTCGAAGTTGGCCCGACTCGTCGAGGGTTACGCTCGGCGTTTGCAGGTCCAAGAGCGCATGACCACGCAAATTGTCGAAGCCATGGAAAAAGAGTTGAGCCCAATGGGTTCCATCGTGGTGATCGAGGCCGAACATTTCTGCATGTCGATGCGCGGCGTGAAGAAGGCGGGTTCGACGACCGTGACCTCTGCGGTGCGCGGTGTCTTTCGTCACGACGCGGCGTCGCGAGCTGAAGCGCTGGAGTACATCCATCAGCGAAGGTCGACATGGCGCTGAGTCCTCACGTCATGGGCATCGTCAACGTGACCCCGGACTCGTTCTTCGCCGCCGCGCGCACCGAGGCCGCTGACGCGGCGACGTCGCGCGGGCGCGAACTCTTCGAAGTCGGTTGCGACGTGGTTGACGTGGGCGGCGAGTCCACGCGACCGGGGGCCGAGGACGTCGACGTGCACGAGGAACTCGCGCGGATCCTGCCCGTCGTCGCCGAACTGGCCGCCTACGGCACGGTGTCGGTCGACACGAAGAAAGAGGCCGTCGCGCGCGCCGCGGTCGCCGCCGGGGCGACGATCATCAACGACGTGTCATCGACCTTGTTGCACGTGGCGGGCGAACTCGAGGTGGGCTACGTGGCCATGCACGCCCAGGGGGAACCGAAGACCATGCAGGTGAGTCCGACGTACGAGAACGTCGTCGATGAAGTGACCGCGTTCCTCGAAGACCTCGCCGCACGAGGGCGCGATCTCGGGGTGCGGCCACTGTGGATCGACCCGGGTATTGGCTTCGGCAAGACCGTGGCGCATAACTTGGCGCTGCTCGCCAGTACTCGCCGTCTGGTCGACGTCGCCGAGCGCTACGACGCGGGTGTACTCGTTGGCACGAGTCGCAAGCGTTTCCTTGAAAATCTGGGCGAGCATCCGCTGAGCGTTGACGAGCGCCTCGAAGGCTCCATCGCGACCGAGGCGTGGGCGATGCTCGAAGGCGCCAGCATGGTGCGCGTGCACGACGCGCAAGCGGCGGTGCAGTTACGCGAGTTGCTAGTTCGTTCCCTCGAGGACGTGTCCTCGTGAGGGGCAAGTGGGCCGCGGGCATCGAGCCACGAAGTTTCACGTGGATTTACAAGGGTATTCTCGCCGTCTCGGAGCGGCCCGGGGGATCCACGGCGGTGCATCGCAGAGTACGACGTGACGAGGAATTGCTCTGGCTCAAGCACCAGGGTTTTGGTCGCGTCATCTCGATCCTGCCCGAGATGCAAAATCTCAGCGCGTACTTCGAGCACGGGCTCACCGCGAGTCACTACGCGTTGCGCGGAGGTCCTCAGCAACGCGACGTGCTCGAAGCGTGTTACATCGATTTGGCGAACTCCATGAACACCAACGTTACGGTCCTTCTGCACGGTGACGAGGTGTCGGACCGGCTGCTCGGGGTCATCGCGGGCTACTTGGTGTGGACCAAGCAAGTACCCACCGTTCCCCAGGCGGTGGCGTTCGTCGAACGTCTCTTTAAGCGTTCGATTGGACCGGACGGAAGGACGATGCTCTTCGACCTTCCCGACGGGCCAGAAAAGGCGTCGTGAGGAGACGGTGAAAGACGTCATCGAACTGAGGGCGCTACGCGTGGACGCGATTGTCGGAGTGCTCGACAAGGAGCGTCGTCGCGCCCAGCCACTCGCCTTTGACATCGACGTCCACCGTTCGTTTCGACAAGCTGCGAAGGACGACGATCTGGCCAAGACGACGAACTACGCCGACGTACTGACCCTTACCGCCGCGATCGCGATCGAAGGAAAATTCTTTCTCCTCGAGACGCTCGTGACGCGCGTCGCCGAACAGATCCTTCGCTTTGATCCCCACATCAAAATGGTGAGCGTAAGCGTGCGAAAACTGCAGCCACCGGTGCCAGAGGACGTGGCGAGCGTCGGTGCGCGCACCTCTTTGTCGAGGTGAGCTCACGGCTCGCCTATCTTTCGCTGGGCTCTAACCTGGGTGACCGCGCTGCCCAC